>CAKKPF010000166.1 GCA_919901575.1 Candidatus Brocadiaceae bacterium | reverse complement strand
GCAAAGATATCATTGCTTATTTGAAAGAGAAAAACCTTTCTTACAGGGTTGACTCAACAAATTTTGAAACAGATCAATTCAGAAACAGGATTAGAGCGGAACTCATCCCTCTCCTTGAAAAGAATTACAATGCAGGGGTAAAAAGGTCCCTGATCAAATTAGGTGAAACTGCTGCACAAAATTGTGATTTCCTGGAGGCACAAGCAAAAGATTTATTCGAGGAAGTTTTGCTGAACATAGAGGGAAAAACAGATGAAACTTTAAGTGAAATAGTTTTGGACATTCGCAAATTAGAAAAGGTGCCTCAAATATTACAACAGATTATTATAAAAGAAGCAGTAGTTAGACTAAATATTCCCCTTAAGAAGCTTGGTTATAAAAATTATAAAAACATTTTACGCATACTTAATTACCAGAAAACGCCTGTAAATAATGTCGTTAAAGGTTACTTAAATGTCAGGACAGAAGACGGCAAATTGCATCTTTCAAAGGAGAAGTATTATTTAGAAGAGAGTCCCGTTTTGAAAGAAGCGGTAATTAAAATACCTGGAGAAACAAAACTTGTTGATATGAACTGTAGGATAAAAATGGAGATCAGAGAAATTGAAAATGGGTTTTTAGAAGAGTTTAAACGGAATAAGACAAAGTATGACGAAGCTGTCGATTTTGATAAAATCAGCATACCGCTTACGGTCAGGACGAGAAGGCAGGGAGACAAGTTTTGGCCATTGGGTTCCAGGGGCATTAAAAAGGTAAAAGATTTTTTTATAGATAGTAAGATACCCGTGATGGAACGGGATACTGTTCCTATAGTAACCATGAACGGCCGGCCAATATGGATTGTGGGGTTTCGGATTGATGACCGTATCCGTGTTACAGAGGAAACAAGAAAACTATTAATAATGAGTTGGACAAAGAGGTCACAAAGGGGTCATCCATTAGAAGGCTCTTGTCAAGTGATATAATCACTAATCAAGGTGACCCCAATATGAATTTAGATAGGAAGTACTAAAAACGTCAGAAAAGCCAGCGTATAACGGGTCAGGTTCATTTTATTGTTATGTGCTGATTATTTCATTTAAACCAATACTTTACTTACAGCGCTCCATATCTCTTCTGCAATTTCTTCTCTGGATTTTATTTGATTGTTTTTTGTGCATTCAATCGTACACCAGTAATTATTACCGGCAGCAAGGCCGATGTATGTGTCCTGAACTCTCTTCAGGTATCCCATGTCTTTTTCATGCAAATCCGCTTCTGATTTAAAGCCCTGTGATTCATTTACCCTGGTTTTAATTAATTCCTGTGAAATTTCTATTGGAACATGCAGATAAATGGTAAGGTCCGCTCTGGGGATTGCGTAAACTTTATGTTCAAGCTCCTCAATCCATTTAAAAAACTTTTCCCGTTCCTTAACATCGCCAATCTTTGCTCCCTGATGTGCCATATTTGAGCAGACATAACGATTGGATATGATGATGTTTCCTTCATTCAGCCATTTGTACATTTGATTTTTTACCTCCCATCTGTCACCTGCGTAAAGAAGGGAGGTGAGATATGGATTGACCTCATCAGGCCTTGATTTAACGTGTTCTATTCTGTCATTGTCCGGCATGTCGTGTGTTGAACTTTTTTCTGTGGGAAGTGGATGTGTTTTAAGATGATTTCTCAATTCCTGCGGCCAGCCGAATTCGCCTTTCAAATATTTTTCTATCATGTTTGCAAAGAAAGATTTGCCATATTGCGGGAAATCCGTCATTTGTACCTGATAGCCTTCCTTAGACATTCTTCCCACGAGGAGACAGGTTTGAACAGTCTTCCCGCTCCCGTCAGTTCCTTCAACTACTATAAGTTTACCTTTCTTCATATTAGTATCCTGTCCGTCTAAACCCAATGTTATTGAATTAAGACGTAGCGGAAACCTTTTTACCCGAGTGTTTGTTTGGCGGGCAGGAAGCCATTCCGCTACAGTACCGGAACAAATAGTATCAAGGCAAATTCAAAAATCAAATGATTTGTTGTAAACAGGGATATTTTTGGTACAATTTGCTGTAATTATGTATATAAAAATTACGAATTTGCCGAGTTCTAAAATAATAGTTTGCTTTATTCTTTTGCTTTTACTCAATCAAAGGGTATGTGCGGAAGATGAAGTGGAAGAATTAAGAAAAGATATTTTAGAACTGGAAAAAATTGTGAATCCGTTTATACGGATTTTCCAAAAGGTTTCAATTTTGGTGGCGCCTTCGGTTGTGAGTATTGTGGCGGAAGGCGCTTACGGCGCTTCTACCGACCCCCATGAAGAAATACCTCCACCTTTTTCCCATCCCAGGGAAAAGGGTAAAAAATCCCCGAATTCTAATAGACCAAGTTTTGGCTCCGGAATCGTGGTAAGAAAGACAGGATATATCCTTACTAACTGTCATGTCATAGATGGTTCTGAAAACGGGATGATAACGGTTACGTTATGTAACGGGGATAAGTATGATGCTGCCGTTATTGGTAAAGATGCAAGCACCGACCTGGCAATTTTGAAGATTCCGTGTGACAATCTCAGGGAAGCCATTCTTGGAGACCCAAAGAGTGTGAAGGTTGGAGATTGGGTCATTGCCATTGGTAATCCCTTTGGATACAGTCAGACAGTTTCATCGGGTATAGTAAGCGCAATAGGGAGAACACATGTTACGCCATTTGCGAAACCTTTTGCATACGAGGATTTTATTCAGACTGACGCAGCGATTAATCCGGGTAACAGTGGCGGTCCACTGGTGAATCTGCGCGGTGAAATCATTGGTATTAATTCTGCTATCGCAACACGCACAGGCGGATTTCAGGGAGTTGGATTTGCGATTTCTATAGAAATTGCAAATGAAGTTATATCCGATCTTATCGAAAAAGGCAAGGTTTTAAGAGGCTACCTTGGCGTAGGGATTCAGGATATAAGTGATAACCTTGCCTCATATCTGAATTTAAATAGTAAAAGTGATGTGATGAAAAGGTTTCAGCTTGACTCAGATAAGGGAGCCTTCATATCTGAGGTGTGGGAGGATACCCCTGCATCCAAAGGAGAAATTTTTCCAGGAGATGTCATCATTGAGTTTGGCGGACGCAAGGTTTTAAATGCAGACGACCTGCAGAAAGCTATCAGGGTCTCGACTGTCGATAGTGAAGTAAAGGTAAAAGTCATTCGTGATAAAAAAGAAAAATTGCTGACAATCAAAATTGACCAGCAGCCTGAAGGCATGTCAGAAAAGAAATACGTGACAGTTAAGGCGTTTCTCGGGCAGGCAAGTCTCAGCATTGGTTTGGTGATTGAAGACCTGCCGATGGAAAAGGCGGAAGAGCATGGAGTGCTTGTAAGGCACGTTGTAAGTGATAGTCCGGCAGAGAGAGCGGAGATATTGCCGGGTGACATTATATTAAAAGTCGGTTCCAGTGAAGTTAACTCAGCTAATGAATTCCAGTCAGTATTGAATGGATTTGTTGAGAAAGGCATGTCTGTCTCTGTGTTTGTCAAATCAAAAGGTTATGTTACCTTGAAATATTAGCCCTTCTTTCAGCCTACGGTATTTACTTCTTTTTTTTAGTGACAGTTTTTGGCTTACTTTTTCCTCCTCTTCTTTTCTTTTCAGGAGCATTTTCTGCAAGATCAAGGCACTCCTTAAGAGTCAGGTCTTTAGGTTCTTTGTCCTTAGGTATTCTGACATTCTTTTTCCCAACTTTTATATAAGGCCCGTACCGTCCGTTTAGAACTTGCACATCAGGGTTTTCGTCAAATGACTTAATGAATTTTTCAGCATCAGCTTTACGTTTGGCTTCTATTAATTCAATGGATCTCTCCTGTACGACAGTATATGGATTATCATCACCTGTTAAGGAAACAAACTTATTATCGTGCCGGATATATGGTCCAAACCTGCCAATTGCAGCAGTTATTACTTTGTCTTCATAGGTTCCAACTTCTCTTGGAAGTTTAAATAAGTCTAAAGCTTCTTCAAATGTGATGGTTTCCAACAACTGTCCCTTTATCAGACTGGCATATTTAGGCTTTTCTTCTCCAAGTTCTTCAGTAGTTCCGATTTGTGCCACAGGACCGAATCGTCCTAACCGGACCAATACGGTTCGGCCTGTTTTGGGATCCTTGCCAAGTTCTCTTGAGGTGCCCACTTCTGATCTGTCTATTGCTTCCGTAGTTTTTACATTTTCGTGGAAACTTCTATAAAATTTGCCGATCATTTTGTCCCACGCCAGCTTGCCGGTGGCAATATCATCGAATTCTTCTTCTATAGACGCTGTAAATGAATAATCTAATTCTCTTGGAAAATTTTCAACGAGGAAGTCGTTGACTATCATTGCTACGTCTGTTGGAAAAAGCTTTGCTTTTTCTGCACCTGTAATTTCCTTTCTTGTGTATGTGTTAACTTCGTTGTTTGCCAGGATCAGTTCCTGATATTGCCTCTCCCTGCCTTCTCTGTGTTCCTTGAGAACATATCCTCTTTTTTGTATGGTAGAAATGGTGGGTGCATAGGTAGATGGTCTGCCTATACCCATCTCTTCAAGTTTCTTGACAAGGCTTGCTTCTGTGTACCTGGCGGGTGGCCTTGTATACCGTTCAACAGCCTTCATTTTGTCCAGGCCGAGTTCTTGTCCAATGCTCAGGGGCGGTAACATTTCTTTGTTTTCCTCATCTTCCTTTTCTTCGTCCTTTGTTTCAAAGTAGACCTTAAGGAATCCATCAAAAATAATGATTTCACCTGTGGCTTTCATGGTTTGTGAAACAGTGGATATGCCTATTGTTGCAGTGGTTTTTTCTATCCTGGCATTGGCCATTTGTGAAGCAATTGCCCGTTTCCATATCAATTCATAGAGGCGTTTCTGGTTTCTGTCGCTACCTGTACTTTTTACTGAAAAGTCTGTAGGCCTGATGGCTTCGTGAGCTTCCTGGGCAGAACCGGACTTGGTTGTGTATTGCCTTGTTTCTGAATATTCGGCGCCGTATGCGGAAGCTACTTCTTTTGCGGCGATGTCCATAGCCAATTTTGAGAGATTGACAGAATCAGTTCTCATATATGTAATCTTACCTGATTCGTATAAACGTTGCGCCAGGGTCATAGTCTGCGCAACCGAGAATCCGAGCTTAAGACTGGCTTCCTGTTGTAATGTAGAAGTGGTAAAGGGAGCAGCCGGTTTTTTCTGCCCCGGTTTCTTCTCTAGATCATTTATTGAGAAAGCGGCCCCAATGCATTTGGTTAAGAAGTCCAGGGCTTCCTTTTCTGTGGAAAACCTTTCGGACAATTCCGCCTTTAACACTTTATTAGTATTAACTAAGAACTCGGCGCTGACTTTGAAGAATGATTGACAGTCAAACTGCTCAATTTCCCGTTCTCTTTCTACCACCATTCTTACCGCTACAGACTGAACCCTTCCTGCAGAAAGACCGCGGCGGATTTTTTTCCATAAAATTGGGGAGAGTTCAAATCCCACAAGTCTGTCCAGAACCCGTCTGGCCTGTTGCGCATTGACAAGATCGATATCAATACTTCTTGGTGATTCGATGGCATTAAGTATTGCCTGTTTTGTAATTTCACTGAAAACGATTCTACGCGTATTTTTCTCATTCAATTTAAGCGCTTCATTCAAGTGCCATGATATCGCTTCTCCTTCACGGTCATCATCAGTCGCCAGCCATACTACTTCTGCGTTATTTGCTGATTTTTTTAGTTCTCTTACAACGTTTTTTTTCTCTTTAGGGATTTCGTATGTAGGTTGAAAACCATTTTTGATGTCAATGGCATCATTAGCCTTAGGGAGGTCCCTGACATGGCCGAAACATGATTTTACGGTAAAATCCTTGCCAAGATAACCTTCGATGGTTTTTGCTTTTGCCGGTGACTCTACTATTACAAGGTTTTTGACCATAGAATTACATTGCCGTATTTAAACAATGAAAGTTCGCTTCCGTAAAAATAAAACGTTTTTAATAACCGTTGCCAAAGGTTAAAAATTAAAACAAAGGTGGTGGCAAGTGTCAAGCGTTTTCCAATTTAAAGTTTTTGTTGATAGTTTTTACAATGCTTTATATAATTCAAATTTGCATTTACTTAAAAATCCGGAAAATTCATATTAATAAAGAGTTTCCTGCGATTACTTAACATATAAAATAATATAATGTGAGGTATATATGGCAGCAACAACTTGGTTTAGAAGAAATCAGAAAAAACTCTTAGGTATTCTAGTTGTATTTTTGATGGTAATATGGGGCATTGGCCCGGCGGCTGAATATATGATACCAAAACCTGCTGTCGGGGAAATCCTTGGTGAAAAAATCACGCAAGAACAGTTTACTAATACTGCAGCCAGATGGGCGAATATCTTTTTCAGGGATTCTAAAGAGAATGCAGCTCAACTGGTCTGGAGGCAGATGGCGCTTTTTCGCCAGGCTGAGAAAATGGGTATATTCATAACTAAAGATGAGCTTGCGCAGGAGATACAAAATTTCTTTCCTGTTGACCCGCTTGCCTTTGGTGACAAGGATGGATACAGACGTATGCTCGGTTCAGTATTTCATTTGACAGAGGATCAGTTTGAACAGACTATCAAGGAATATCTTTTAATCAGAAAACTTCAATACCTTTTAAAAAGTTCAATAAAGATTACCAGAGACGAGGCGCTTCAGAGATATATTAAGGAAAACGAAAAGGTAAAGGTCAAATATGCAGCCCTTGAGGCCAAAGATTTTATCAGTCATGTAGAAACCGATGAAGACGAAATTAAATCTTTTTACACTAAATACAGCGAACGCTTCCCGAATACAGCAGAAGAAACATGGGGCTATAAAGAACCTGAAAAGCAGGTTTTTATTTATGCCATTGTTAGTGACCGGCGTCGATAGGGCAGTTAACATATTAG
>CAKKPF010000165.1 GCA_919901575.1 Candidatus Brocadiaceae bacterium | reverse complement strand
TATGAAGATAATATACCACATTATTTACGACATTGCAAGGTTGACATGACAGTAGATACTCCCACTAGATTTTCATTTCACACAGACATAATCCGTCGGATGATGGATGCTGTTATGAAGGATATAACTGACGGTTCAATAGAGGAAGATTTATGAAAATAACACGTAATGAGAACCCAAAAGAAATCAAACAATATGACCATATCAAGCCAGCTCCCACTTTCAGTCATCAATGCCAAAGAAGGCTTCGGGGAAGTATGTTTATGTGTACGCAACCGCTTGGTCACTCAGGCCCACATATAGCACATGCAGGTTTGTTTAAAAAGGTTGTTGCTGCAGTGTGGGACAACAGTACCTAGGAGGTATAAAAGTTCTTCCCTTGAAACAATTCAAATATACTATAAAGTCCGTCACTATACAGAAACTGTAAAAGAACTTGTTAGACCTACTATATGAAGATTCTATTTTCTTTAATAAAAGATCGCATAAACTTCTGGCTCCTCCTGCCAATAATAGCCCTGTCAACAATCCTAACAGGAATGATAACCGTTAACCTAAATCACTATATACCGAATTATGCACAAGGATTGCCAAAAATCCTGCTCCAGCCAAAAACAACGATAATACTACTATTGTTATGGCTCGCCACTTTAACGCTTTATATTCTGCTTTATTATTCATTATCAAAAAACCCAAAATTAAAAGACTATGTACAAATTTATCCGCCTGGTTACATGCAGCATAAAATAACACAAAAAAAATGTTGCCAACCATGCTTAATTAAACACCATAGGGAATCAGAATTATCACCAGTAAATCAACATTTGCTTTTGTGTAGATGTTGTAAACAAGGATATAGTAGAGAATAGTGTCTCACCTATTGAGATAATAGTCAAGAGTAAAACGGCTTCGTTGAATTAAAATGGAAAAGCTTGTACAAATAGGTAGTCAATGAAGGACTTGATTACTTGACTAATTTACCTTGCATAATAGAAATAATATTTCTATTATGCATCCATGCCTCTGGTACTGGTAAAGCGTACCATCTCAGAGAAATTGGATAAATATCTCAAACTGTTTCCCATCGTGGTGGTTGTTGGGCCACGGCAATCAGGGAAGACCACCTTTGCGAAAATGGAATTGCCTGAATGGAGATATTTTGACATGGAGAAGCCTTCAGATTTCGGCAGAGTCTCGGCTGATATAGAGTTTTTCCTTAACCAGTACGGCGAGCATTGCATAATAGATGAGGCGCAAATCTTATCAGAATTGTTTCCGGCATTGAGGAGCTATGTTGACCGCAAGATGGTCAAAAAAGGCCGTATTGTCCTGCTGGGTTCAGTCAATCCGCTACTTATAAAGAACATATCCGAATCCCTTGCCGGCAGAGCGGGGTTTATTGAAATACATCCCTTTGACTATTTAGAGGCAAATAAACTTCGCAAGATAAAGTTGGAAAGATTCTGGCTGAACGGAGGCTATCCTGAGCCACTTTTGTGGAAAGAAGATGACCGCCATGTCTGGATGGAACAGTATGTGAAAACATTTGTTGAGAGGGATGTCTTTTCCCTTTTAAAGACGTCCTTGTCTCCACAGCAGCAGATACAATTATTAATTATGATAGCGCATAGCCATGCAAGGTTCTGGAATGCTTCTCAGACAGCTTCAGCATTTGGGATAAGCTATCACACCGTCAACAGGTATGTTGAATTGATGGAAACTTACTTTCTTATTGATAAACTTGTTCCTTATTATAAAAATGTCGGCAAGCGCCTTGTAAAGAGTTGTAAAATATATTTTCGTGATACAGGACTGCTTCATTATCTGTTAAACATTTCATCTATTGAAACATTAAGGACATCAACATACCGTGGTTTCAGCTTTGAAGGGTTTGTGATTGAGCAGATGAAACGTAAATATTTTCGGAAGTCATCAGGCGCAAGATTTTATTTTTACAGGACATCGCATGGAGATGAAATAGATTTCCTCATTCATAACAGAGATGGATTGCATGCTTATGAAATAAAGACTGCCACAACGATAGACGTTGAGGATTTAAAAGGCTTTAAAAGAAGCCTTGAACAGTTAGGTTTGAAGAAAGGAACAGTAGTTTATTTCGGCAGTGAAGACTATAACCTCGACAAACAGATTGAGGTCAAGGCAATAAGCAATCTTCTGGAAACATAGTGGAAGAATAGTGCCACCTACTGATATATTGATGTCGAATACAAAATGAATCACAATGGAAAAAACAGTTAGAAAATAAGGATAGTTGTATATGCTCAGCGACTATTTACGCGGATGAGCTTTTTCATATACTGCTTTTAAACGTTCTGTCGTTATGTGTGTGTATATCTGCGTGGTGGAGAGATTGGAGTGGCCAAGCAGTTCCTGGACGGATCTCAGGTCGGCGCCCTTGTCCAACAAATGAGTTGCAAAGCTGTGCCTGAACGTGTGCGGAGATGTAAGCAGATTTATGCCAGACATCTTTAAATACTTGTCAAGAGATCGCGCAACACTTCTCGCCGTAAGGCGGTTGCCGTATTTATTAAGGAAAAGAGGTTCCTTCTTACTTATCTGACTTGCCTTCTTTTTTTCATCTTTCTTAAGTTTAGATTCGGAATTAAGATATTCCTTTATGGCCTTAATCGCATAACTGCCGATTGGAACCATCCTCTCTTTCTTACCTTTACCCGTTACCTTTATCATCCCGCCAAAGAAATCAATATCATTCTCGTCTAGACTTACCAGTTCACTTACCCTTATTCCCGTACTGTAAAGCGTTTCCAGCATAGCCAAATCCCGTAGTCCCATTGAATTTGAACAGTCAGGTGTTTTCAGCAAGATATCCACATCGCTTATGCTTAAAAAATGAGGAAGCTTCTTCTCCTGTTTAGGCGTCCGCAACACTTCAAAAGGGTTTGACACAAGCTCGCCTGCCTGAATTAAAAATTTGAAGAAAGATCGTATCGATGCCAACTTCCGGGCTATGGTGGTTTTTGAGTAATTCTTAGTTCTCAAAACGGCAAGGAACTTTCTCAACAGAAGATGGTTAACACCTTTTAAACTACTGCATTTCTCGTCTCTTAAGAAGGTATCAAATTGCGACAGGTCTTTATGATACGCCCTCAAAGTGTGTTCAGAATAGCCCTTTTCATGTTCCAGCTTTGCAATGAATTCTATAGCCAATTTCTCAATCATCAGATATCTCTTCCTTAATATAAATTACTAATCCTCACACAAAGGCACAGAGAACACTAAGAAAACGAGATTAAGAAAAATAAAACAAAAGATAATAGTTTTTACCCTTTGCCCCGCTGAGCGTGGCTTTGTGTTCTTCGTGACTTCGTGTGAGGAATAAAGTGCAAGGCGGACTTAGCTTTTACCATTTTCCTGTTTGCCGGAAAATACCTTTAACCAGTATTCAGCCTCCGTCTTTGACGGACCTAAGTATTTGCTGGCCGGTTCATCATCTTCCTCTTTTCTAAACAACCTGCCTTCCTTCTTTGATGTCTGCAAACGCTCAACTTTCTTTTTAATATCTCTATAAAACGCTAAAGGTTTCACAACCTTACAGCCGTATTTTTTTACATACTGTTCGATGTCTCTGTCGGCAGTAATTACGGTAATGTGCCTGGGATTTGCACTTTTACTCACCATCCTCTTGATTTCCTCATCTGCATCAATGTCCGGCCTTGAAAATACTACATCTATGCCCGCCGCTCTTGCCTCGGATGTATTACCGTAGCCTTTACCATCAAATACTACTATTAATTTATGTTTTCTCTTTTCTTTATACTGTTCAAGTATAGCAAGAAATCTATTACGCAAAATCTCTATATCACATTTTTCAGTACTGTACCCCAGTTCGGTAATCTTAAATATCACATTATAACCATCTACTATTATGTCCATAGAATTTAGCCCCTTTCAGCCCGCCCCCTCCAGAATGAGCGGCGGGCGGGCGATGGGTAGTTTGGCGGGTGCGGTTAATTGTTTCTTTTGATTTTTCATTTTCTGCTTTTTCCACTTTTGTTTTCCTTTGCGCCCTCTGCGTTTTCCCGCCCGGCCAAGTCGTTCGGACTGGTGCGGTGAACATTTTCTAACGGACACTCTTCGCACTGCATTTTTGGTTTACAATAATATTTCCCGACCCTTACAATGAGAGCGTGATACTCATTGTAAAGAGATACATTTGCTGGAAGGTTGTCCTCAAAAACATCTTTTATAGCCTCATAGTCGTAATCTTCAGTTATTAATCCATGTCGAACTAAGACTCGTTTCGTGTATGCGTCAATAACAAACGTAGGTTTCTCGGCAGCATACAAGATTATGGAATCTGCAGTTTCTCTCCCGATACCGTTTACGGAAAGCAACTCCTCGCGTAGTGTGGAATAATCATGCTTAAACAACTTTGATAAACTACCATTATAATTCGAAAAAAGCCATTCTATAAAGTGTTTGAGCCTTTTGGCTTTAACGTTAAAGTAACCCGAAGGCTTGATAAGCTCTGCAAGCTTTTTTATATCAATTTCGTGTAATTTTTTTGGTGTAAATACCTTTGCGGCCTTTAGATTCTCAATAGCCTTTTCAACATTAGTCCAATTTGTATTTTGAGTAAGTATGGCTCCTATTACTACCTCGAATGCAGTGTCTCCCGGCCACCAGTATTGCTTCCCGAATGATTTAAACAGACTATCATAAATTTCAGTAAGTACCTTTGACTTTTTCATGGTTTATTATTCTATCAATCCTTATAATATAAAAGTAAAAAGTTTATACTATCAACCTTTATTTCTGTTTTCAAGAGATAAAGACCAAGATGTTCTTAAACTATAAATTGGTGGATTCGCTCCGCCCCGCTGAGCGTGGCTCTGCTTAATACACCCTACTGCTGCTGGTATGAACCAGTAGAACCTGAATACGCCATATCTAATTGTTTAAAATTAAAAGAGAGGAGAATAATTGAAAATAGGATTTACTGGAATTGATCTACCGGAAGGAAAAACGAAATACAGGGATGAAACCCTGATTGCTCTGGAGGAAAAAGATAAGGCAAAAAAGGTTTCTCCATTTTTTGCTGAATTTATAAAAGACGAATTTATACAGTCTGACGCTATTGTCGTTCCAGGAAGCAAGGTTCTCGATCTGTTGATTCTTGACATGGAGAAGATTGAGACCCGGTTGTCAAAACTGGAAGAGGGCGACGAGAAGGCGCTAATGACAAAATGTATGGAATTACTGGAACAGGAAAAACCCCTTTGCGATGTCGACTTCAATGATGAAGAAAGAAAGATCATGATAGCCACAGCTCCTATCAGTTTCAAGCCTGTAGTTCAAATTGAAGGCACAGAGGACATTAACACCATCATCGCTTTAGCGCTCGAAAAAGCAAATTATATGTTCTTTTATACATCCGGCCCCAAAGAATCCCATGCATGGCTCGTGAAAAAAGGTTCAGAGATTATTGCGTGTGCAGAGAAGATTCATTCCGACCTTGCACGTGGATTCATCAAGGGTGATGTTGTCAGCTTTGAGGATTATATGAATTGCCATAATTTCAATGACTGCAAGTCAAAAGGGCTGGCCAAACTGGTTGACCGTGATTATATAGTCCAACCGAATGAGATAATAGAAATCAGATTTAATGTGTAGAATGGAGTAAATAAAACATGGCTGATCAAAATGTGATTGTATTGGGAGGGAGCGGCAATGTTGGCAGGGAATTTTTGTCTCAGGTTATTCAACATGATACTGTTTTCTCAAATAAACATCTTAATCCTACTAACATAATAGCGCTGACAGACAGTAAGGGTTTCTGGTTTAACAAACAAGGGTTGGAAATCCAGAAGAATCCGGAAAATGTTGACAAATGGAAACATTCAAAAGAGGCATTTAGTGAAT
>CAKKPF010000164.1 GCA_919901575.1 Candidatus Brocadiaceae bacterium | reverse complement strand
GGTTAGAGTCTAAATTCTTAAAAAAAGTGTCTAATTTCCATTGACACATTCCGAAACACCATTCGTTTTTTTCAAGAAATTTATGATGGAAATGGTAGATTAATTGAGATTCACCATAAATACCCAGAAGACACAGGTCATAAGAGTTTATAGGAGGTAGCAAGCATGCAATTAGTTACGTCTAAGATGGTTGCTGAAAAATTGACATCATATTTGTGCCATGAATTAGAACTTGCAGAGTTAGTTAATTGGGCAGAAAACATTATGATGGATGGCGATTTCGAGGGAGATAATTACGAGATATTACGTGATATCGTGGGCCGATTGGGTGTTGCAGACGTTAAGGCCTTTGGAATAACTTGGGAAGAGTGCAAAAGGTTCCTTAATCAATTGGGTTATTCAGTGAAAATTCAAGTTTGCCAGAATTGAATAAAACAATCTCTTTTATTTGTAATTCTCGAATTGAACAGCAAAATCGTAATCCTGGTCCTTGAGAGACTGCATAACTGCCTGTAGATCGTCTATATTTTTCCCTGATACCCGGATTTTATCTTCCTGGATTTGCGACTGCACTTTAAGTTTCATACCCTTTATAAGTTTAACGATTTCTTTAGCTCTATCCGTTGGAATCCCTGACTGAAACGTAATAACCTGTCTCAAGGTGTTTCCCAGTGCATTTTCGGTCTTTCCAAAATTAAGTGCCTTTGAAGGAACCTTCCTCTTCACGAGTTTTTCTTTTAAAATTTCCGTCAGGCTTTCGAGCTTGTAATCATCATCGGCAATCAGGGTTATAGAATCTTCTTTGTTTAAGGTAATAGATGATTTACTTCCCTTGAAATCGTATCTTACCGCAAGCTGCTTTCTGGCTTGATCGATAGCATTTTTAACCTCGTGCATTTCTACCTTACATACAATATCAAATGTATGTGTGTCCGCCATATTAGTGCCTCCAAGGAGTATTTTTAAGTTTGTAAATAATATAGATACAATCCAAAGAAACATCAAGACAAAAATGAGGAAGAATACCAGACCAGGGAAATTAAGATAATAGCCGATAACAAATTACCAGAGTGAAATACTCAATTCAGGTTAAGAATTTTTTTAAAGTTCATTCTTTCAAATCCCGTCTCAATAACAGCCTGGCAAAGTTATACATAACGAAGTATTCCCATGCAAATGGGCCGAAGCCCAGGAAACCTGCAACAGGCATTTCAAATATCTTCAGATCCTGCATGAAGGGCGCAGTGTAAACCCATTTTGACGCCGCCCAGAAGTTCCAGAATTCCCATAACAATCCGCAAATGAATCCGGCCGTAAAGAGGGAGAGGACCCTCTTTAAGATTCCATTTTCTAAATCTCGTAATAGAGAATCACCCCTGCTTGAGTACACAATCGGTTCTATCAACATTACAAAGCCGGTCCATACAAGACCGAATAGATATTTAGCATAATGTTCGGGTAATAATAACGGCGCCATGACAAAGAGAAATCCAAGTACAATTCCTCCGTAAATTATCCTGTTTGTTACCTTAAGTTTTGCTATATGAAATCTATTGAAGATACGAAGTGTATCCAGAAGTTCTGACGTTAGAAAAAGTCCTGGCATTATCGTTGCGAATGACAATCCTGTCCCTAAATAAAGTTCTACCGGATTAGTCGGCAGGCCAACATATTTCCAGTTAGCGAGGTGCAGGTTGTAGACCTCAAATATCATCCAGATTAATATGGAGAGCGGGAGTTGCAGCAGGAAATTTCTTCTCCGGTTGCAGATAAGCGAGTTGCCCTTTAGCCTGAAGATTATGGCATCCATCAAAAAGAGGTAGCCCCACCAGCATAAGGGGGTCGTCCATATACTTATGCGGTGTGATAAGTAAAAATTGTGTTGGAGGATAACGCCGGATTCGGCAAATAAAATTAAGAATATGCCTATCCAGCCGTGCAATCTAAACTCATATCTTCTCTTTGTCTCAGATTCCGGATTGTTTGAGATAGTCATAGTTCGAAATTGTATTAAATCTTACCAAACAGTCAACTAACTTTTTTATGCAAACAGGTGAAATTTAGTGGGAATGCTCCCAAGATAAGGGTTTTCATTAGTCTTGAGCCGGTTGGAACTGACTATCATTTTCCCAATTGCCTCTAATATCTTGTTTACCCGACTAGCTGTTTGGCGGCCTATTGCTTTTTTTGTCTTTGACCTATACTCTTGAAGACGATAAAATAACCGAATATATGCATTTATCCACAGAGGAAAAATTAAAATGGCTGGAGGAAATCAATGAGTTTAGCAACATGGTTTTAAGTGACAGGGGAAAGGAATTAAGAGAAAAATTGAGAACATACGAAATATAATCATGAGTTATTTTTGTGCCACTTCCGCAATTATGATAAAAGATAAATTACAATTGTCAGCAGCAGTTAAATTCATGCTGTCTTCAACCTTTGTCAGTATAGTGGTATCAATGTGCCTGCTTGTTAATCTTTTTACGCCTAATTTTAGTACTATCTTCAAAAGTAAAAAAGGTACGTTTCCATGTGAACATCATACATGTGGATGTAAAACTGCACCAAACTGCTTGGACCATTGTTGTTGTGCAATAGAGGCAAACACATCAGAGAAGGAAAGTTTACCGAAGGAAGATCCAGAAGGTCTTTTTACTACATTCATTCAGAGCCTAGCATGTGCGGGTATTCCTGGCCAATTCACGCCAATACCGTATAATATCAGCTTACCGGGAGATGGCATTTCTTTCCCAGGCCTTTATAGGTTTTATTACATAGAAAGGCTGCAAGCAGTCTTTCCAACTTCCATTAAGATGTCTCCTCCGGACAAACCCCCAAGAATTACCTGACTCTTCTAAAAACACATTTCTTATCTTATATCCTTTTTGCAATCACGACTGTAACGGGTATGGTACGCAGGGACTGCGCAACAGTTCCAATAGGCGTACTGTAGTCATTTCAGGTGGAGAAACTACAGTAACTAAAACCCTAAAGGGTAAATTCCGAAAAGGAGTTAAGGCTTTAGCCTTTTATTTGCAAGTGTAGTCTACGAACCGGCTAAACGGTCTGTCCTGAAAAGGGCCGGTACATTTCAGCAGTGATTGCAATCAATCTTTTCAAACATAAAGGAGTCAGTCGTGTTAATTAAATGTATAAAATGGATATTACCTTTTTTATTTATTAACGGGATAATTTTTTCTAACCAAAGCCTCATGATGGGATGCGATATTTGCGGAATAGGGGGCTTTGGAGGTAGTCAGGGCGGCTTAAGTGGGCAATCAGCCTTCTCAGCTCAAACACAGAAAAAGAATCAATTCACGCTCGGTTTTCTCTTTGAGTACCAGGACTGGAAACACAACGATCCGGTGAAAGCCCACGAACTGCACGAAGAAGGCCGTGATGCACATTCAAGAAGAAGTGATTCGGTGTATAATGCAGTAATCGGTTATGGCGTTACTGATAATTTGACACTTACACTTCAGCTTCCATTTGTGATACGGGAAACAAGACAGGTGGAAGATCATGATTTTCTTGGCCAAAGTGAAAGATCAGCAGGCCAGGGAGACGCAATAGCATTTGGAAAATATCGTTTTTATGATAAGCTTTTTGGCGCCACTGCTATATTAGGCGTAAAGGCCCCGACAGGGAGGACTAGTGAAACTGACAAACAAGGTGAAAGATTTGAGCCGGAAGAGCAGCCAGGTACAGGGTCAACGGATTTTATGTTTGGGATGGCAATAAATAAGTCATTTGGCCATTTTACTGTTGATGGAAGTGTATTATATCAACTTAAAGGAACCGGTACTCAGGATTACGAATTTGGAGATATAGTGCGAACTAATATAGAGGGTGCATACGCAATCAAGGAGCGTGAGAAATATCCGGGAGTAGATCTGCTGGCAGGTGTTAATGCGCAGTTTGCGGAAAAGGGTCATGAAAACTCTGAGAAGATAAGTGATACCGGCGGTACGACAGTATTCTTTTCACCAGGGATAGCCAGCCAACTGACAGAAAAGGTCAGATCCTCGGTTACCGTTATGTTTCCGGTACTCCAAAATCTTGGAAGGGATCATCAGGAAGTAGATTATGAGGTTTTGTTTAGTGTGGGATATAATTTCTAAACTTAACTGGATGCATAGGAATTTCAATATTAATTACACTTCGACTCCGCTCAGTGTAACGTCATTCTCCGCCTAGGCGGACGGGCGAGCGGAGTCGAGGAGTCTAACTTGAAAATTTTACAGGGTTTTTGGTGAACAGTGCTAAAGAAACTTAATCCTCCGGCACATAAACTACCTTGCCGTCTTTCAGTCTATACGCCGTGCCGAGGCGTTTTCCTTCTCCCTTAAGTTTGTTTGATGTAATCTTTTTGATTTTGACTTCCTTGCCCTTTTTCATTACCAGTTCAAACTCCCCGTTCTGCTTCTTTTTCATAATAGTCAGTTCAGATTCGGGAGTAAATATATCAATAAGACTATAGGCGCTTATAAGGGCATATAGCAATCCTACAATAAATACCAGTCCCACGTCAATGAGATTTGCAACGCCGCTCAGGGGATCTTCCGTGTGCAAGTCGATATGCTTTCCAATAATCCTACGCCTTCTCTTTAGAAGTTTCATATTTTCTCATTATGCCTTCTGTCAGGTATTCTATATTTTTAATATCCTCGTTTAGCCACCTGTTCTGCAACATGGAGGTGAAATAAGCGCCAATACCAATTAGAAGGCCGACAACCGTTGTGCTGAATGCTATAATCATGCTGTCGGACATCTTTTCTATGTCACCTTGAGATAGCGCTGCAAGAGCACTGCTCATAGGAATGATTGTCCCCATAAGGCCAAGGCTGGGCCCCACCCTTATTAACAGCCTTAGCTTGTCCAGTTTCTTTGTCATTTGCTGTTCTTTGCTCTGCAATAGATACTCAACTCTCATATCTGTATCATTGCCACTCTTTTTCAGTTCCTGAACCATATCCATAAAATAGTTTTTTGCGTGATACGGTAATCCGGACCTGAACTCTTCAACACGTTCTATAATATCGTGAAGTTTACTATTATTAATGGTTTCAATTAATTCTTTAACGTTATGCTTCGCCAGATGACTTCTTCTTTCTATATATTCACCAAGGAATCTTCCTATGGTAATAATAAGCATTACGAGTAAACAGATTAACAAAATCATTACCGGATATAATAATAAAGAGGAAATTGTATATAGAATTGTTTGAAGGTACGTAATAATGTTCATGGCTTCACCTATGTCTTTATTTATAATCTTCCAGTTTAAAGTTAAACGCAATCTTCTTAGTGGTCGTAAAAGGAGCGCCTAATCTCATAGCAGGTATATAGTCTGCTTTCTTTAATGCTTGAAGGGCTGCCTTATCAAGTGATTTACAACCGGCTGTATTTATTATGTCTACGTTACCACACGTACCATTGCTAAGGATTGTTACTTTCAACACAGTTGTTCCTTCATGACCGCGTCTCTTACAACTTGAAGGGTAAAAAGGCTTAAATGCATCTTTAATCACAGCGCCCATTACCACACCTTTTTCCTTAACATCAGCTATTATTTCTTTTGAGTTTATAGTAGATATGTTGGTTTGCTGATTTTGTAATTGCTCATTATCAAACGAAACTTTCTTAGATGTTGCAGCTAACCTTTTTTCCTTTTGTTCGTAATGAGGGGAGAAAGAAGGGTATCTCCCTTGATTTTGAGTAAATCCTTTTTTTGTAATTTCCGACTTCCTTAAAGGTTTACGATCTTCGGTTGTTTGTTCTTCTGCCTGGCGTACATCTTTTTGTATATCATTAATAGATTTTGTGGAAGCAACTGATGCGGCTGATGGTATAAGATGCATCTTGAGGCTGGATTCACCCTTCTTGAATATCACTTCCGGTTCAGAAGTAACAGTTGGCGCCATTACTAATACTGCGTGCAGCGCTAAGGATATCAATCCGGCTATTATTAAATTTTTCTTATACATATTTAGAGATTAGGGGGATTTAGGAATTAAGGAATTGAGGAATTATCATATATCAGCTTCCCAATTCCCCAATTCCTCAATCCTTTAATTCCTCAATAGTTGATTTTTCAAGAGGTTGTGTTTCAAAATAAACCTCCTTTATCTCGTCTCTTCGCAAGGTATCAAGTACGCTTATTACGACTCCAAGGTCGGCTTCTTTATCACCATTAATAAAAATATTTGTTCCTGCTTCCGCTATTGTCTTTACTTTTTCCGAAAGGTCTTCAATAAGAACCTCTGCCTTATTGAGAAGTATCCTGTTATCCTTATCTACACTAATTGAGACATAATCTTTCCTGTCTATCTCAGCCGTTGCTGTCTTTGGGAGATCTACTTTAAATCCGCGATGAACCACCATGGATAACATCGCATAGATAAAGAAAACCACTAGGAGAAAGACGACATCAATCAATGGTATCATCTCAATCCTTGGACCCTTTCTTCTCAGATCAAGATTTATCTTCATCTTTAGCCTTTTTATGAAATATTTCGAAACTGGTTGTGCACTTTTCTATATTTCTCGCCGCCTTTTCCAGTTTAACAATGAAATAGTTGTATGGGATTATGGTGGCAAGGGCAATGATTAAACCGGCGGCTGTAGTAATCAGTGCCTGTGCTATCCCCCCTGTAACAGCTTTTGGATCCTCAATACTAGCCTGTCCCAGAAAATCAAAAGATACTATTATTCCGGTAACTGTGCCCAGAATCCCGAGCAAAGGAGCCATGGTTATTATCGTATCCAGGACTGCCATCCCTCTTTTCATCCTGTCTATTTCATCATCTGCCGCCATTTCCAGCATATTTATTCTGGAGGGCTTATGATGAGAAAGAGCAGAGCATACTATTTTTATTAAGTAGCCTTTCGACTTCTTGCCAAGAGTAATGGCTTTTTCATAAAATCCTTTTTCAATTTCTCCAAACATCTCATCCAATAATTTAGGATCCATTCTTCTCCTCTCAATTGACCAGAAGATAATTCGCTCAATGGTGATTGTAAGTGAAATAAATGAACAAATTAACAGGGGGTACATTACCGGGCCGCCTTTTAGAATGAGATTCAGCATTGTTTCCTTCCCTTTCTCCATCCATAGTAGAATAATCCTATACATATTGAAATTACGGCAATTGTTATCCAGGATATGTTTGACGTTCTTATGCCTTTTTCCATTTCCTGTTTTTCCTCTTCCATCTCATATCCTTCTATTGCTTCCGTTTTCCCGGAACCTTCGTTTTCTGCTTTTTGCTCAGTGGTTTCCTCATGTTTTTCTTCAGGCTTTACACCCTGTTTCATTTGTCCGGGGATCTGTTCAAGTTTTACGGCCTGTGTCTTAATGAGCTTGTTCACTTCCTCTTTTCGTTCATTCAGCGCCTTACCGGTTGCAGCCCTTATTGTTTCCGTGTAACTGGACAGCGTTTCTTTACTTAATAAGCCCGCATAGGTTGCAACGTTCATTGCGTATTTTTCTAAGACAGGATTATTACAAATAAGTTCGCTGCATGCGGTGCCATATTCAGTTACGGATTTGATGTACTCAGTTGCCAGGGTCTGTTTTACTTCCTCGGCAGGCTGCCAATAACCCTTTCGGATGGTCTCCAGCATTCGTGCAGTAAGGGCCTGATAGGCATAAGGATTTTTTTCATTGAAGAATTCTTCCAGATCCATTCCGTATTTGTCTTCAACATACACCTCAAACGTCTCTTCCCAGCGGGCGGCGTCAATTGTTTCCGGCATGGTGACCTGCCAGCCCCACATATGTTCAACAAATTCCGCCATCTTATTCGCCCCCTCAAAGCCTTCCTTTTTCATCCCCTCAATCCACTCAGGATTCCAGTAACGGGACCGAAGCTCCATTCCCATCATCCTGTCAATTGGCGTCATCTCCGGTCTGGCAGGATTCATTATATTGGTAACAACTAAATCAGGCGATTCGCCATCCAATTCCCGAATTGCCGCGGCAAGCCCACCTGCATACATGAAAAAATCATCGTTATCAAGGGTGCCGTAAAGATTAGTAGAGCGGCTGTGAAGAACCATGTCCGTTCCACTCAATACCATCTTATAGACCTCTTCCATCGGCTCGCCCCACAAACCGTTTCCGTAACCATAGCTCATGTGTTTGAAGTAATCTTCCGCTACAACGGAATCATCCTCCCAGCTCCCGCTGGCCTGGACAATCCGTGAAACGTTCAGATCATGGCGTCCCGGAGGCTCATCAAAGATACGCACAGCGGCATACTGTTCCGCCTTCTTTTTCGGCCAGCCCTGCTGAATCAATTTTCCTGTCAGTTCCCGTATATGCTGGCGAACCAGATTATCATCTTCATCAAGCATCTTTACTATCTGGACTGCCTCATCTATGTATTGGGTCAACTGTCCAAACATCTCCTCCGCTGCTGATGAAACAACGATATCTATACGTGGGCGTCCTAATATATCTTTTGGTATTATATGAATCCCCGTTACCTTCCCCCATTCATTCCAGACTGGCTCT
>CAKKPF010000163.1 GCA_919901575.1 Candidatus Brocadiaceae bacterium | reverse complement strand
ATAAACGTTGCTATAAAGAGTATTACCGACTTTGGAATCTCTACCGTCTTGTTCTGGACTTTTGGCTTCGCACTGATGTTCGGAACATCCTATGGCACTTGGATTTCAGAAATACCGCATCTTTAGGTTTACGCTTGATTACCAATTTAGCAGGGAATCAACTCTAAGGTAAAATCAAACAAAATACAAAAAAAGGATATAAGATAAATGTCAAAGGCAAAGATTATGATTGTTGAAGATGAGTGGATTACTGCTGAAGATATAAAAATGAGATTACAGGCTTTGGGATATACTGTTTCCTCCCCGGCATCTACAGGAAAGGAAGCGATTCAAAAAGCTAAGGAAGATAAGCCTGATTTAGTGCTGATGGACATTGTGTTAAAAGGTGAAATGGATGGGATTGAAGCGGCAAGTCAAATCCACTCATGTTTGGATATACCCATTATCTATCTAACAGCTTATGCCGATGAAAAGATACTGGATCGGGCAAAAATAACAAAACCGTCTGGATATATCGTCAAGCCTTTTATAGATGAAGACTTGAAAATAGCAATTGAGATAGCTCTTTACAAACACAAGTCCGAAGAAGAAAGAAAAGACTAATACAAGAACTCCGTGATGCAATCTGTATACCTGCCCGAATAGGTTCAGGCGGGGAAGAGTTCCATTCTTGTGTATATGCTACCTTTCAGACTTTAAACTGGCTATCTCCTGTTGCAACTTTTTCAGCTCCATTTCCAACATACCTTTGTGAGCAAGCTCCTGGTTAGCAACTTTAATGAACATCCTTCTACTACCCTCATGTTCTATGGAATTTGCAAGTTCCAGGTAAAATTTATAACTTGACTCCTCCTTAGGAATTGCAATGATCAATACTTCTACTACTTTTTCCATTTCTTTAATTCGTTCCTGTAAACTTTTAATTTGATCCTTCATAAATCACCCTCCTTAATTAATAAGATAAGAAATCATGACAGTTTTTCAATGAGGCAGTCCGTAAACAAGCTTGCCACCCAAATGCCCCAGATAGCCGACAAGTAGTAATATGGAAATGTTTAGAATAATGAATACGATATTGAGTACACCTGTATTGTCCAGTATCCCGGGGTAAAACCAGTACCAGGTAGTACATAGTCCCCCAACTAAAATCAATATTCGCCCGTAACGGATTTTGCTAATGAAGATATGTGTTCTTACACCCCTGTATTTCTTTTTCCACTCATGGATTCCGGTAAAATGGGAAATCGGCGTAAAAAGAGTTGCTATTATCATGAGGTAGAAATATGAATTGTGGAATGAATCCTTATCTGAAAGCAGAGCAAGGAAAAGAAAAAAAATCGCTACAGGGTAGAGGGCGGTCGGGAAGTGAACGAACATCGCATGGAAAGGAATATTAAGTAAGCCAATTTTTATTTTTGTCTTTTCTGGAAAGATTTTTTTTAGAATTTCAGCCCAATTTGTTCTCATGATCAATTTCAAGTAAAACCTGCTTTCACTATTGCTGTTTCTTAATTAAAAAATATTTTACTTAAAAATCCTTTATAAATGTAGTAAAAAACTCGTGAGATAGTACGGTAGGCGGGGTGACATATTTGTTTTTATATCTCTATGTATCCTGATATTTATTCTTCCAGAAGCAAGAACATAAGCTACTTTTAAAACTTTTTGCGCCTTCGTTGGTAAGTTTTGAAATTCCGATACCGCAAACTAAACTAATCACGAAAAATTATCTTGCCTTTCTTTCTATGTACCGTTTATCATTATTACTTGAAAGCTAAGTTTACTTGTCCAGTTAGAATTATACTACAAAAATAACTATAAGAAGTAAGTAATGGATAAATCGTTAGTCGATATCTTTTGGGTCTTGATATGTGCCGTACTGGTGTTTGTAATGCAGGCAGGATTTACCTGCCTGGAATCTGGACTGACACGGTCAAAGAACAGCATAAACGTTGCTATAAAAAATATTACCGACTTTGGAATCTCTACCATCTTGTTCTGGGCTTTTGGCTTCGCGCTGATGTTCGGAACATCCTATGGCGCATGGACCGGATCAACTGGATTTTTTTTACCTCTTGACGATGGGGTATGGCCGACTACCTTCTTTCTTTTTGAGCTTATGTTCTGTGCCACATCAGTGACGATTGTTTCAGGGGCTACAGCAGAACGATTGCGGTTCAGTAGCTATATCATCGTATCGATTATAATATCTGGACTGATATACCCGATTTTTGGTCATTGGGCATGGAACGGTGCTCAAAATGGAATATCATCAGGTTGGCTTGGGATGAGGGGATTTGTTGATTTTGCCGGTTCAACCGTGGTTCACAGTGTCGGGGGATGGGTTTCCTTAGCAACATTGCTGATTATCGGTCCTCGCGAAGGGCGTTTTCCTAAGGTTGGAGTTCACAAAAAGATTCATGGCAGCGACCTCCCCTTATCTGTACTAGGCACATTCCTTCTGTGGCTAGGCTGGCTTGGATTCAATGGTGGCAGTACCCTTGCGCTTAATTATAATGTTGCAGGAATCATCACAAACACTGTGCTGGCCGGCTCCTCTGGCTCTATGGTTACGCTTGCGGTAGGGTGGATGATCCGACGGCGCGCAGATCCAGAACTACTGATGTTCGGATCTCTGGCAGGTTGTGTGGCTATAACTGCTTCTGTACATGCAGTCAGCGCAATGTGGGCCATTGCCATAGGAGGTATTGGCGGCATTATGATGCTTGGCGTGGATTATCTTTTAGAATATTTACACATTGATGATGCTGTCGGCGCTGTCTCTGTTCATCTGGGCGCTGGTATCTGGGGCACGCTTGCTGTTGCAATCTTTGGTAAAGCAGAACTCCTGAACACAGGACTCAGCCGTGGAACACAACTCTTGATTCAAGTTATAGGCATAGGGGTATGTTTTTTATGGGTTTTCGGCACATCATATATGTTATTAAGAGTTATAAATCGCTTCTTTCCCTTACGTGTTACTCCTGAAAATGAATATATTGGACTTAACGTCTCAGAACATGGGGCTACTACAGAACTCCTGGATATGTTCAGGACTATGGATGCACAGGCTAAGACGGGAGATATGAGTCTCCGTGTACCGGTGGAACCTTTCACAGAGGTTGGCCAGATTGCTGAGCGTTACAACATTGTCATGGATGCCCTTCAGAAAGCTACTGCCAGGACCGAAGCCTCTCTTGAAGAAAAAGAAGTGCTTCTGCGAGAGATACATCATCGGGTCAAGAACAATATGCAGGTTATTTCCAGCTTGCTTCGGCTTCAGTCTAGAAATGTCAGGGATGAACAACAGATAGAAATGCTCAAGGAAAGCCAGAACCGCATAAAAGCGATGGCTCTGATTCACGAGAAACTTTACCGGTCAAAAGACCTGGCAAACATTAATTTCAATGATTACATTAAGAACCTTGTAAATGACTTGTTTTTATCTTATAAGGTGAGTACTAGTAAAGTCTCACTGAAAATGAATATCGAAGCTGTTTCCTTTGGAATTGATACTGCTATACCATGTGGATTAATAGTCAATGAACTGGTATCCAATTCACTGAAATACGCATTTCCAAAGGGGAAAGACGGTGAAATTAAAATATCCCTTCGTAAAATTGTAGATTTGAAGTCCGACATGTATGAGTTAACAGTCAGCGACAACGGTGCCGGTATACCTAGAGATTTGGATATCAGAAAGACCGAATCTTTAGGGTTACGGCTGATTACAAATTTAGCTGAAAATCAACTTCAGGGCAAAGTTGAACTAAACAGAAACGAAGGGACAGAATTTCAAATTAAATTCAAGGAAGCAAAATATAAAGAAAGGATATAAGACATGTCAAAGGCAAAAATTATGATTGTAGAAGATGAATGGGTTACTGCTGACGATATTAGGATGAGCTTGCAGAGTTTGGGATATACTGTTACCTCCGTAACGTCTTCGGGAGAAGAAGCTATTCAAAAGGCAGAGAATGATAGGCCGGATTTAGTGCTAATGGACATTATGTTAAAGGGTGAGATGGATGGGATTGAAGCAGCTAGACAAATCCGTTCTTGCTATGGCATACCTATTATCTATCTCACCGCTTATGCCGATGAAAAGATACTGGAGCGGGCCAGTATAACAGAACCATTTGGATATATTGTTAAGCCTTTTGTAAACGAAGACTTAAAAATAGCAATCGAAATAGCCCTTTACAAGCATAGAGTAGAAAAAGAAAGAAAGAGGCTCATTGAAAACCTCCAGGATGCACTCCCCAGGATCACGACATTATCAGGCTTACTCCCCATCTGCCCTTCCTGCAAAAAGATACGAGATGCCGAAGGTAATTGGAAATAAAAACCCGGAATTTTCACCCAGTTGTATTTGGATTGCTTATTTGAGATTCGATTAACTCTTAACTGTTGCTGCCAAATCTACTGTATCTTTCTCATTAGTTGATTGATATTCATATCTGGCAATAAGAGCATTTGCATATTCTACGTGTGACCACATAAGTGGTACGGCAAATTGGATAACGGTTTTCTTCCCCTCATAAATATCCCTTCTAATCTTATCGTAGCTTTTTTTCATGAAGAAAAGTTCCTCTACAATAAAGTCATAGGAAAGATTGGGGATCAGGATTTCAGGATGGAATTCTTTTTTTGCATCAAGCCCTACTTCCCATTCCAGGCGAATAAACTCCTCAAACCTTCTTTTCGTACTCAAATGTTCAGGTATGTATCCCTCACTGGTTCTATACTTGTCAATTTGATTAAGAATGGCATCGCCTCTTTCAATTGCGCCTGTTTTATAGTAATACTGAGCCAGCATCGCAGTATATTGAATCCAAGGTCCGTTTCCTGCATGTATATGTGTTTCAATATCTTCTGTAAAAGGAAGATACCTTTGCAGCATGCCAAGTTCAGAGTCCCAGAGATTCTCTACCATGAAGTTGACAGAATTAGTAATAATATCAGGATTCTCATCCAGGACACAGGAATCACAATGCCCTTCTTTACACTGGAAATAAACCGGGCTCATCAGTGTGACATCAGGCCTTAAATCAAATGTCCCCTCCTTAGTTATGCGTCTGACAAAACGGTTGCTGAGGATGAAACGTCTGTGAACGGATTGGCAGAATCGGCACTTGAATGAAAGCTCTTCAGCAAAAAGGTCTTTCAAATTAAATTTATTAGTCAACTGTAGAATGAGATTAAAGAAGAGTATGTAAACGTGATTTACCCAGATGCTGTATCCCTTCTCAATCGCGGATTCATGTATTCCCGTTGTCGAAAAGAACAGGAATATTTCCTCCCTGTAAAAATGTTTAAGAGCATACTGTATTGCCTTTTTTATCCTTTTAAGATAGTCCCCCAGTTCTGCAGGTTCCTCATTCCGGGCGTAACAGGTCAATAAATAATTAGCCAGGATGATGGCTCCATAAGCGGTATTATCCTCTTGAATGTAGATGGCTTTGTCCTGTCCGTTCAATCCGTAACGCTGTCCCCACTTCCCACTCTCATCCTGAACATAAGCAATGAATTTGGCCATTCCCTTCAAGATGTTAAAGGCGTCCCCATTGGAATCCAGGTCCTTCTCCACCATTTGCCTGAACAGCATAGAGGCACTGGAACTATCTCTCGGGTATACATACGGATAGCGTGATTCCAGGATAGTTGCCAATAAAACTGTTCCTTGCTCGGTCTGGATCGAACATTTCTTAATCACTTCTAAATGTTCGGATAGTTTTTCACAAAGTTTATCCTTATCCATAATATAAATAGCTTCAAAATCAGGGGGAAGTCTGTACTATCACTTATTCTTCTGCGCTACAAGGGCCTGATAACACCAGGTACATAGAATACGGGGAAGAGGCAATGGTAAAGTAACTTTTTCTTCCCCCAAACCCCATTTGTACGTTTCGGTAACAGGGATCATCTCACGAATCTGATGTTCCTTGCAAACGGCAATCCCACAGACAATGCATATCGCAATTGCATCTGTCTCTTTTCCTTCCTTATTACAAATATAGCACTTCACAGCTTCCCTCCTTTTTAAAACATTTTACGTAATTTAATAGATGGAACAGAACTTTTAAATTATGTCAAATTAATCTGGGAAAATCAAGTTTGGTATTATGCCTATACCGTCAATGCCAAGAAAATGTCGACTCAGAGACTAAGTATAGCGATTTAATCAATTATTGATGAGTTCTGAATGTAAGAATCAAGTTATGAGGATAAGGGGCTTGGTTTACAGATTATTATTAACATTGCGTTACTTAAGATTCTTAGATTATGCTATACCAACAATCTCAGAAATATAATTCAGGCTATAACTCTGGCAGGTTGTGTGGCATGCTAGATTAACAACACAAAGCATGACAGACCACTAAAAGAGAGACGAGCAAGCTAAGCTCTCTGGAAATGCTTTTCCCTTCTAAAAAACACACTCAATCTTAGCTTGCAATATTCCATTAACCTTATTCTTATACTTTCAAAGGTAACTTTCTTTACTGACATTATCGTCAATGTCAGGCCAATCGAAATCGCTGCAAACTTTAAAACAATTATTAATACAATAAAACTGATTATCGGAGAAGAAACCCACTTTGAAAATTGTAACGTTATCTGATCAAAAGTATGCAAATGAGCAAAAAACAAAACTGTCATTACTATGAGTGTTGTCATAGCGACGGCCAGCTTTATTATGGAAAGCGTCATCATTATCCTTACAAAACGCTCACCTGCTCTCTCCGTTTTTTCTCTCACTAACCCTACAACTTTGTCTATCTTAGTCAATACGCTTGTTCTTATCCCGGATAGGTTCTTAGCAGTACGTTTAATTAGTAGGCATCCAAAGACATTTACAGTATTCATATTTAATTCCGGTTATTGGTTCAATTCAATAAAATGCATATTAGCATATTAGTAGTCATTTTAGTTTAAATAAGATATTATTGTCAATTAATTTTTTCTTATATATGGATATTTTTTATTGCAAAAATATCTTAAATATATCAATGCGCCCAGATCATATACAAAATGCAACTGAATGGGTATAAGAAGGCTGTCGTAATACTGGAATAATATACCCAGGTAGAATCCCATAATCGTAGTGATAACACAATAGACGGGAGTTATGAAATGTAAAAGCCCAAAGATTATGCTCGCCCCAACAATACCTAATTTGACCTGAATTACTGCCCTGAATAGCAACTCTTCAGCAAGGCCCGCACATACTGAGATGAAGCACAAGTCCAGTAATTTAGCTTCGGAAAATATAGCCCTTATGTCATTTATAATGATACTTCTTAGTGAACCCAGTGAAGGAATGCCCTCTGCCTTTTCTGAAAGTAATAACATAAACAGCGCAAGTGGAAACATAGCCCCAAAAGTACCTATCACTATGTCACGAAATACATTCTGGGTTAAAGGAAGTAACTTGATTCCATAATATTTCGCTATAATCAGAGCAACCATCAGGACTATGCCCTCTACGAGACAGGTCAGGATTAACAGCTTGTATCTTGGATAAACAGTAAAGTTAAACATTTATTAGATATTATTATGAGAAATAAAAAAGTGACTTTACAGGTCCTCCTTTATTATAATGTGGAACTATGGCTCGATGAAAGCTTCGAGTGAGCCTCAGCCGAACTCCTCGCCATGCTGAGCCTGTCGAAGCATTGAGGATTTATTTAATTTAATTCGTATACTATGTATAATGAAAGGAAAACTGTCATGGACTGGAAAATACTCATAGCAACTTTTACATCTATCTTTCTTGCAGAACTTGGTGACAAAACACAGATTGCCGCAATCATAATGACGAGCAAGACAAGCAAACCCTTAACCGTATTTATAGGCTCAATGGTTGCCTTTGCCGTAATAACCATATTAGGTGTTACATTTGGTGTGGCATTAACAAAATTTGTACCCATAAACTATATAAAATATCTTTCTGCAATCGCATTTATAGCTATAGGTATTCTAATATTAACAGGAAAATTGTAAATCTCCAGGTGTGCTGCCCACTTGCTTATTGCTTCTTAGCTACTACCATGTGTTATCTCAATCAGCTTCTTTAAAGATGCCTTAGCTTTACCTGAATCTATAGATTCAGATGCGATTTGCATTCCGCCCCTTAAATCTTCCGCCCCCCCTCCGGCAACAATTGCTGCGGATGCGTTTAAGAGAACAATATCACGCTTAGGGCCGTCTTTCCCTTCTAACACATCACTGATTGCTTTTGCACTTTCTTCCGGGGAGTTTACAACGAAATCCTTTATCTCCGCCTTTGGGATTCCAAAGCTATCGTGTGTTATAAAATAACTCTTAATCTTTCCATCTTTCAATTCACAGACTTTTGTTTTATCGGTTGTCGTAATTTCATCTAAGCCATCATAGCCATAGACCACAAATGCATGTTCAGTCTTTAATTTTAGCAACACCTTCGCTACGACATCTGTCAACTTTGCCTCATACACGCCTATAACCTGTCTTGTTGCCCTTGCCGGGTTAGTTAGAGGACCCAAAATATTAAAAATAGTTTTTATTCCTATCTCACTCCTTGGGCCTACAGCATGCTTCATGGAACTATGTAGAAGCGGCGCCATGAGAAAACCTATGTTTGCTTTCTTTA
>CAKKPF010000162.1 GCA_919901575.1 Candidatus Brocadiaceae bacterium | reverse complement strand
TTTCTCATTGCTTCCGTATGTATTCACAGATATAATATTTTATTTTAATTTGCAATAAATTTTATAGATTAAGTAAACATTTTTGGAATCTTTATTACACAAATATTGCTGCCTGTGAAGCAGTCCCCGGGAGCAACTCAAGTTCTGCATCGGCTTAACTTGGACAGCTTTATACATTTTAGTACAGAATCCAACACAATGGCTAAACTAAAGATTGGTGTAGTGCCATATATGAATGCGAAACCTTTTATATATGGTTTGCAAGAAAAAGCTGACAAAATAGATATTGTATATGGCGTTCCCTCTGCATTACCACAAATGCTTGAAAATGATGAATTGGACATAATCTTAATGCCTTCTATAGGCTACTTTAGGGGCGCCGGTTACAAGATTATCCCCGGAAGCTCCATTGCTTCAAATGGCCTGGTAGAAAGCGTAAAGCTTTTTATTAAAGCGCCTTCGATCGATAAGATAAGGACTGTTGCCCTGGACAAAGACTCTTTAACTTCCTGCGTTCTCACAAAGATCATTCTTTCGAAAAGACATTCATTGAAACCTGAATACATAACCCTGTATGACAAACGGAAAATTTATAACGAATACGCTGATGCATTCCTTGTCATTGGTGACGATGCTATGAAGGTACGTGAAGAGGGTTTCACCATCTTAGACTTAGGACAGGAGTGGAACGAGTTAGTCGGGTTACCTTTTGTTTACGCAGTATGGGTAACAAAGTCGGAATCCCAATTACAAGGGATCAGCGAACTATTAATTGATCCAAAAAAATATGGCCTGAAGTTTGTAAACGAAATAGCAGACACTGAAGCAGAGAGGCTGAAAATGGGGAAAAACCGTTGTCTCTGGTACCTCAAAGAGTCAATTAAATATAATTTAGGCGAGCAGGAAATACGCGGCCTTAAATCTTTTTACGATTACGCCCTGGAAATTGGAGAAGTTAGAGAAGGGGTTGAGATTGAATTCTACAATGAATAGTGTAATTGACAAGGCATGTTCCCAAAAGAGGTTGTCTTTCGAAGACGGCGTAAACCTCATTGGATCACATGATTTGATAGGCCTGGGAACTGTCGCAGACAGACTATGCCGGCAGCTTCACCCGGAGCAATACAGAACCTACGTAGTAGACCGCAATATAAACTATACTAATGTCTGTACTTCAGGGTGTACGTTTTGTGCTTTTTACAGAGATAAGGGAAATAAAGATGGTTATCTGTTGTCTAAAGAAGAACTCTTTAAGAAAATTGAAGAAACAATATTCCTCGGCGGCACACAAATCTTGATGCAGGGAGGGTTGCATCCGGATTTAAAGATTGATTTCTATGTTGATCTTTTACGGTCTATCAAAGAAAGATTTGACATACACATTCATTCTTTTTCCCCTCCGGAAATAATTCATTTCTCGACACTGAATGATCTGTCGGTAAAGGAAGTCCTGTCCTCATTAAAGGATGCAGGTCTTGATACTATTCCCGGCGGAGGAGCCGAGATACTTACCGATAGATGCAGGGGCATACTAAGTCCTCATAAATGTTCTGTAAACGAGTGGCTGCAGGTGATGAGAGAGGCGCACTTGTCAGGGATAAAAAGTACCGCAACAATGATGTTTGGTCACATTGAAACCCTGGAAGAGAGAATCGTACATCTGGATAAGATCAGGCAACTCCAGGACGAGACCGGTGGATTCACGGCATTTATTCCATGGACATTCCAGCCAAAGAACACGGCCCTGTCAGTATCTTCAGAAAAAAGAACCGGCTTCAAAATTGGCGGATTTGATTATCTCAGAACACTCGCTGTTTCCCGTTTATTTCTGGATAATATCCCTAACGTCCAGGCATCATGGGTAACACAGGGTTCTAAGATTGCACAACTTGCATTAAAGTTCGGAGCAAATGATCTGGGAAGCACAATGATTGAGGAAAATGTGGTAAGGGCGGCCGGGGTGGATTATCGTTTGAAGAAAGAGGAGATGATATCATTAATAGAAGACCTGGGTTTTGAGGCGATGCAGAGGGACTGTTATTATAATATTCTGGAAGGAAGCCAAATATGAAAGATGAAGAATTTTATGAAGACGATAATTGGGATGAAGAGGACTGGGAAAGATTTCTGCAAAAAGCTGATGTTCGTAATGCAAAATACATAGAACTGTTCGAAACCCTGCATAATCATCCCGATTGTGATGGCCTTATAGCGAAAGAGATGGGATGGGATCATAAAGATGAAGATTGCGATGATAAGAATAAATCGTGTGACAATTGTGAAAAAAGTAACGAATGCCATATATACGAAATAAATAAGATTTTTGATAATTCTATTGGATATGATGAGACTACAGAAAGAGATGTCGAAGATGTTAAAAAGATTACGGCTTATAAAAAGAGTTATGAATTTTGTATAAGACTGAGGAAATATTTTAAAAACAGTAAAGGAATAGATACAGATGAAAACATTATAGAGGCTATTTCTGCATCATCTATAGTTTCGGCCAAGATAGCAGGAGGTCACGGCATGGGCTATGAGAAAGATTCGCTATGCGGAAATATAGCAAATTGTAAACGTTCATTAAAAAATGCCAGGAAATGTATTTATTCGCTTGAGTTAGTAAGGGCAAATGCATTATTTCCAGAAAGTGAAATGAATATTTTGATCAGTGAAGCAATTAAGGTTGAACGTGAGGTGATCAAATGGATTGAAGAGTTACGTTCAAAAATATGGTGGCGCTAAGTTCATGTCTGGGAATTTCAATGTTGACACAAATAATGTAAGGGCGTACCCGCCCGAACGACTCAGCCCGCCCGGATGAATCCGTTCGCCAGCCCGACGTACTTGAGGCTGTGTCATAATCAAACGACAAAAGGAGGATATCAGTGGTTCTTCATTAAAAAGAAATAAAATTAAGCCCATATCAAACTGTTTTCTTGTGAAGTACGAGTATTTTTCATGGATAGTCTAATAGGCAAGAAGATCTCCTCACTTATACGGTACAGAGCCGTCCTATGAATCCCTTAACACCACCAAACAATGTGATCATTCGCGCAATGTTAAAACAGGTAGCGGCAATAGATAATTCTGCTTGCACGCCTTCTCTTCCGCGTAAAAGAAAGTTCGTTATCCCAAGGTTTCTCTTTATGTGACCAAACGGATGTTCAACACGCGACTTTCGTCGTTTGTAGACCTCCTGTGACTCTGACTGCTCGTATTGTCGTTCAAGTTTCTCTCTAACTTCTTCCTGCAATAATCTAACAATCTTTCTTCCACTCCGAGCATTGGTACATTCGTCATAATTAATGCATTGCTTGCAAATGTCAGCATCGTTTATACGATACGCTATTGACTTGCCAGACTCATGCATTCCAGCATAAACAAGTTTATGGCCTTCCGGGCAATAATAACAGTCCAGGTCTTTATCGTAATCAAATTTGTCCTTACTAAATGGTTTGTCTTCACGATTATGCAGTGCCTGACGCTGCGATGGAACAATTACCCTTGTACCTCTTCGGTCTATTCTCTCCAGTTCTTTCGTATTTGCATATCCAGCATCTCCACAACATATCTCGCACTCCTTGCCCGTAACCTCCTCTGCCTGTGTTATCTGATTTGAAAATTGGTTTCTATCATTTACGTCACTTACTACATCCGCATGAGCAATAAGACCATGTTTATCATCCACTACACTCTGTACATTATAGCTTGCATGTGTGCCCTGTATACTTCCCATCATGGCACTCTCCGGATCTGTCTGGTTTATAGTCTTTAGTGATTTCCCTTGTTCTTCCTCTTCTTTAAAGCGATTCAAGATATCTTGTATTCTGAACCTGTATGACTTATTATTAACAAGCTCCTTCTTCATCTTTACCAGAGATTCATTAGCGTCTTCTTCCTGATCTATACGTTCACATTCCTCAAAAAGCTTACCCGCCTGTACCTATTCGGGCAGGTCTATGTTCTGATCTATTTCTAACAACTTTCTCTCATATTCTTTCTTGGTATAGTTTCTGCCTCGTCCTGCATTTGCTCTGATTTTTGCACCATCTACAGAGCTAAGCTCAGCTTTGCAAACAATACATTGCCTTCTATCAAATCCAATTCTATACACATACGTACACACTTCTTCAGTACCCCATTTAACGACTTCTTATTCTTGCGACGAAATTCTGATACCGTCTTATAATCCGGCTTCAGTCCTCCCATTAGCCATATGAATGACAAATTATGATGTATTGCTCGTTCCAGCTTACGGCAACTCTTCCAACCGTAGGAATATCCATATACAAATAATTTGAGCATAGTCTTCGGGTCATACTCAGCATTGCCAACCTTATGCAAATTAATTTCAATACCGAGATCTGCTAAATCAAGTGTCTCTATAAATGCGT
>CAKKPF010000161.1 GCA_919901575.1 Candidatus Brocadiaceae bacterium | reverse complement strand
CTTTAAAAACTCTAATACCTGGTAACGCTCTTTATCTTGCTTCTGATCAATTATAATTCTTATCTTTACTCCCCGCTCTTTTGCATTATATAACGCTTCTGCTATATCACCTGCCGTAAACGTAAAGGCTGCGATATCTATTGTCTCTTCTGAAGAAATTATAGTTTTTATTATGGTATCTTTAATCGACCCTTTTGGTGAGAAAAGCACCTCTGTCCTTGCATACAATGTATTTGAAACAAATAACGTGATAACAATACTGAGGCTCAACGAAGACAGAAATGTAATTAGATCATTTTTTTTCATGAAAGTGGGTATCTTCATAATTTAATGTAGCACCAATAAATTAAAATCTATGGCTGAAATCTGACAATTATTTTAGTACTATGCTAACAATTTATTAAATTATAAACAAATCAAACAATTCAATAAATTAATTTTGTACAATATTATATCGATACAAACTTCCGGCATGTTAGCACAAACCCTTTAAGTATAAGGCATTAAATACTTTTCAATATATGTCCGCTATCTGACAAATAATCTATACCCAAATTACACAATATTTTCTGAATATTAACTCGCTACGTGATTTAGGATTTTGGCACTAACTCTACTAAAATAAGGTTTACAAAATTAAATTCCACTTACTATGCGATAAGCAAGATCAAATGGGAGAGCGGCTTCAAGAACTTTTGTCTTTACTGCCACAGTGTTATACTCTGCTTTTTCCAGAAAGACCTTTTTTGTTAAAGTATCGTAAATCATGTAGGAGGCCATTGGGATACCGTCCCGTGGCTGACCAACTGAACCTGGATTTATGTAATAACGTTGGCCGGGATTCAAGGAAACATCGAATGCTTCCAGTCTCTCCGCCGACTCTCTTTCGACTAACATGAGCTTTTTATCAAGTTGGTCTTTTGGGATAAAAATAGAAGCAGAAACGTCTCTTTCTTGCTTTGTATATAAATATGCCGCCGGTTTGTGTGTGTGACCGGCAAAAGTTATCTTTGAATGCAGTAAACTGTAATTTAAAGTTGTTGAATTCATTACATATTTAAAATCTCGAGGGCAAACAGAAGTACTGTGCACCAGCTCAATGCCGAATCTCCATAGCTTTTTTTTAAGCCATAGAGAATTAAGAAAACGAATATTATCCTCATGGATAACTTTCTTTGTCCAGTTTATAGAGAGACCTGCTGCATAAGCCATTACAGTATTCAGCTGACCAATGACCCGTTGGTCATGGTTGCCTACTATTACATCGGCCTTTTTGCCAAGAGAATAAATATAGTCAATTATATTTTTTTTATCAGTATTATCTATGTCGGTTTTCTGAATATCTGTTTGTATTTCTTTTTTCAACAAAGATTCACCGTTCTTTAAAAATCTGACTATAGCGCAACATTCATTGGGGTTTACTCCGTAGCCGACAATGTCGCCAAGAATCAAAACTCTGTCTATTTCTTCACTGTTATTATGAAGATCTAGAAAAACAGACGCCAGGGCTTCAAGATTACTGTGAATATCTGAAATGATTAAGAATCGCATCTTATAACTTTTTATTAAATTCCTTTTACTATGCGGTCGGCAAGTTCAAATGGGAGTCCGGCTTTAAGGACTTTTTTCTTTACTGCCTCTGTGTTATACGTTGCTTTCTTTAAGGAAACCTGTTTTGAGAGAGTATCATAAATCATATAAGAGGCTTTGGTGCCGTCTCGTGGCTGGCCGACTGAACCGGGGTTTATGTAGTACCGTTGGCCAGAATTTAATGTAATTTTGAATTCCTCTACTCTTACCATTGATTTACTCTCAAGCATCATAAGTCTGGTATCGAACTGGTCTATAGGGATGAAGACAGAAGCAGCAATGTTTCTTTTTTGACTAGTATATTTATACGCTGCTGGTCTGTGAGTGTGACCGGCAAAGGTTACGCTTGAATACAGTAAATCATAATTTAAAGTTGATGCATTTTTTAAGTATTGATAACCCTGTGGATAAACAGGTGTACCGTGAACTAATTCAATACCAAATTTTCTTAACTTTTTTCTAAACCATAGGGATTTAAGGAACCGTACGTTTTCCTTTTGTAGAACCTTAGTCGTCCACATTACAGCCTTATTTGCTGAAGCAATCATTTCACTAACTAACGAAGGTTTACCGATAACGGCTTTGTCATGGTTTCCTACTATTATGGTTGCCTTTTTACCCATAGATAAAATATAGTCGGTTATGTTTTTTTTGTCAGTATCATCAATATCAATTTCTTGTATAATGTCTTGAATTTCATTTTTCAAAGATGTTTTCCCATTTTTTAAAAATCTGACGATAGTACAGCATTCATTGGGGTTTGCACCGTATCCGACAATATCGCCAGGTATCAAAACTCTATCTATCTTTTCGTCGTTATTGTAAAGGTCTAAAAACACAGAGGCTAATGCCTCCAGGTTACTGTGAATATCTGAAATAATTAAGAATTTCATTTTTACCTCATATTAGATTTTCTAATAATTGTTTTAGTTGCTTTGCCGTGGAAATCCTTTTAGATCGATCTTCTTCCAATGTTGCCATTATGATATCTTCTAATTTTTTGGGAATTAAATCATTAATGTCTCTTGGAGGGATCTTTGATTCCTTCCAATTTTTGTTAGTTAAGACTTCATACATAACTGCGCCCAAAGAATATATATCTGACCTTTCATCAAGCGCAATGTCAGGTGTAATTGTTTCAGGAGAGACGTCTTCCGGAAGGCTCATCAGATATTGAACAAATGCTTCATGCTCTGGCGAAACGTAGCCTTTGCTTTGCCCTTGTATGATCCCTGTTT
>CAKKPF010000160.1 GCA_919901575.1 Candidatus Brocadiaceae bacterium | reverse complement strand
GGGAAATATTTGGGAACAATTACTTTATCGCCAAAATCTACCCGGACAGACGGAAACAGGCGTTTTAATAGCTATTTGTCTACTACTGAAACAATACCTTTAGATGAAAGATTTGAAGATTCACCTGAAATGGAAGTACTGTTAAAAACCTATCAGCAGAGACTCAGGGATGAAGAATTAATAAAAATGGTGTTTAAGACCGATCCTCCTTCAAACCTGGCATTTATAGGCAATGATGATTGTGCTGTTTGTCATAATAAAATCTTCAGGCACTGGGAAAACACACGTCACGCCTCAGCATATGAGACTTTACTGAAAGTTGGGCATGAATATGACCCTGAATGCATAGAGTGTCATACTACCGGATTAAGCTATTTTACAGGATTTGAAACTATTGACTCAACACCGGGATTGAAGGGAGTAGGTTGTGAAAGTTGTCATGGGCCTGGCAGCAATCACAAAGAGACTCAATCAAAAGATTACGGTAAGGCAGATGTTGAGATCTGTGAAATCTGCCATGAAAATGAACACAGCCCCAACTTCCAATTTAAGGATTATTGGCAGAAAATAATACATCCTCTGGAAGAAAAGATAGGAGGTTGATTGGGATATTTGACCGAGAGAGAAGAAAACACCTATAATAAATTAGCTTTCGTTGGTTACTAATTCTTCCTGTTTATTATTTTCGGGATATTAATTTTTTTAAATATTGGGTATAATCCCGTCCATAGGGTTTTTACAGATTATGGAAGTATTTATTTCTTTTAATTTCTGCATATAGAAAGGAAATTTCCGATGGTAAATTTACAAGTCAAGATACCTTCAAAGAGTTTAAAATGTTTTGCAAGAATAAATAACTTAAAGGGGATTTTAAAATGAAGACATTAAAAATAGAAGACAATTTATACAAAGAACTTCAGGAACTGGCATCATTACAGAAAGTAGAGATGGAAAAGTTATTAGAAGGAGTATTATACGAAGGGGTTACTTCTATAAAAGAGAGATATGTCTTAGAGCTATACCGAGATGGCGGGGCAACTCTCGCGAAGTGTGCAGAATTACTTTCTATTGATTTGTGGGAAATGATAGAGAAGATAAGAAAGTTAGATTATCATCTTGACTATAGTTTGGAAGAACTAAAAGAGGACACTTCTCCATGATAGATGTTGTAATAGATACTTCCCCCTTGATTTTTCTCGCCAAAATAAAAAGATTGGATTTGTTGTCTAGCTATAAGATTATTGTTCCACGTCAGGTTGAAGAGGAAATATTAAAAGGTTATAAAAGACAGCACAAAGATGCCTCCTTAATTTTGAAATTTTTGAAGAATTCAAATGTAACAAAAGTGGATGTTAACACAATAGATACATTACCTGCTTATCTTGGAAAAGGTGAACAGGCCGTTATAAGTTATGCTATTGATGTTGGAATAAAAGATGTCTTGATAGACGAAGGCAAAGCTAGGGCCATCGCTCGTTTCTATAAATTGAGACCAAAGGGAACACTCGGAGTATTGCATGATGCGCGGATAATGGGTGTTGTCGATAAAGAAGAATTAGAGGATATGGTATTTAATCTAGTTCAAAAGGGATACAGAATAAAGGAAGAAATTCTCATTGAATTTTTGAAAAAGATTAGAGGTTGACCAAAAACAATCTATATACCTGCTTATTATATGATGTCGGCAAAATTTAATAGACCGTTCGTGCATGTCGTAGACAAATATTTGATATTTTTTAGACGAAGAACAGATTTGAATACTGTATTAAAAAAACTTTCAGCAAACCGTTGCTAAGCGTTAGAAACTTATGCATTCATTTTAATATCAACACCAAGATTTTCTGGTTTTGTATTCTCGGACAACCTGTCAAGATGTGACAGCAGCCTCCACCTTACGTCTTGGAACTCCTGATGTAGGAGATCGTTGACGAAGAGAGCATACAGGCATCCTATCGTTTCTAAACTCTTTCCAGTTAAGTTCGTTATTCCAAATAGAGACAAACGATTGATTTAATACATTATCGATCACTGTGTCGTCCAATACGCTACAAGGGACAACATCACCAGATAACATAATTTTTGCATAAAATTTCCCGGCTTTACAATCAAGACAATACGGGAAAATAATGTCAGAGTTAAACAGCGCAAGAAAAGGCGAAATGTCAATTAAAATGTTATTGGAATATTTAATTGTAGAATACCTAATCAGTTCTAAATCACCAATACTCCAAGATTCCTTAATGGAAGAGTTTAATCTTTGCCCACTGTTGCAATCTAGGATTGGCCTAATTCTAATCTTATTAACTGTGTTGTTAACAGAATAATCAAACAATTCTTCAATTTTATTCAATTCATGTTTTTCAATTGCGGCGGAAATCATTACTGAAGACTTTGTTTTACTAAATTCAGTTACCGCTTTCCTTAGATTTTTATGCGCCCAGTTTTTCTTCACTACTGAGTCAAATCTATCCTCATTCATTGAGTCTAAGCTAAATATAAAATTATCTGGAAGTACCGATAGTTTCTTAATTATCTTTGAATATCCAGATTTTGTTATTACTGTAGATGTAATGCCGTAATATTTTAAGCGAGAAAGTATTTGGTTTATTTTCGGATGCTCAATAGGGTCTCCGCCAGAAAGAACAACATGAAATATTTCCATATCCTTAAACTCATCAAGAATGGAAAATATTTTGTCAGCCTCAATGTGCTTAACGCTAGACATATTTTTCATATTGAAGCAGTAATTGCAATGGAACGAGCACAAGGAAGTTATTTCCAACAAAACATAAAGTGGAGACTTAAATTTTCCCGAGTGCCACTTTGCAGATGGGATATTTCCAGTTTGTTTGAACCCTTTTGGACTAAGTGACTTCCTTGCTAATTTACGAATCAGAGCAACCTCAACAGGGAGTTCAAACTTAAAATCGCGATCAATCAAACGCTTTGCAACATCGAATCCACTCTTATTGAGAAGATGGAATTGAGTATTTAGAAATGGCCAATATAGAACCCCGCCAAACTCCTCTTGACGAATCAATGGAGAATGTCGCGCAGCTATATGGCTTAATGGAAAATCGCTTATTATATCTTTAAGTTCCATAATTAAAGCAGACAGCCTATTATCTGGTTGGTTTAAAAAGAATAACTCAGTGAAGTGAGTCCCCAGATTTGCCGGGGATACCTGACCTTATACTTCAATCTACCTCGCCCATGTCTGAACATAACGCGACAAATTCAAATTCCATAGAAAATATTTCAATACCTTGATCGAGTAACAATTTATCGATCTCTTCTACGTTTGAATGTACAGATTCAATTAGTGCAATGTCTGACATTTTGTTTTGTTTCTAATCTTAGTTAAGTTTTCAGTAATAAGAAATTGTTAAGATTTATACAGACCTCCTGAAGTTAGTAGACAGTAGAATAATGAAGATATTAAGCTGTATCTCGTAGAGATACAGCTTCTACAAAGTCAAAAGGAGGTCTCAAATGGAACCAAGAAAAAGCTACAAGAAAATCAATGATTCAACCCGCCTGAACCTATTCGGGCAGGAAGGTGCTCGAGAAAGCCTGGTACGAAAGCCCAAAAAGATTAAACAACACGATCCGGAAAAAGAATACTTAAAACAAGAAGTAATACACCTCAAAGGCCTTTTACTGGAACATACTAAAGAAATCTCTGTTTAAAAAAAAATACAAATATCTTATGAAATATCAAGGTAACCTACCTATGCGCTTTAGACCGGAAGAAAAATTGGATATTATCCAGTTGGCCAGATATAGTGGTTTAGGCTTTGAAAAGACACTCACCCTATTTGGTATCAAGCCTCATAGAGTATGGCGCTGGATACGCAATATAGAGGAAAATGGCCTTATTGGACTTATGGATAAACATTCTGTGCCAGGGTCTTTGCCATCTAAACACCTTCCTGATGAAGAAAGACTCGTAATAAAGAAGGCTAATGCCTACACACATCTAAACCACCGCAAGTTAGCTCATCAGATATTTCGTGATGAGGAGGTCTTTCTTTCAGAATCTCTTGCCCGCCTGTACCTATTCGGGCAGGTATATCGTATTCTCAAAAAGCATGATCTTATTTGCTCTAAACCAGTGCTTAAGATAGAAGTATCTGATACATGGAATAATCAACCTCAGAAACCAAATGAACTATGGCATATTGATATATCATATATTCCCTGTGGCATAAATGAAAAAGGCAAAACAATATTCTGGTATCTCATTGTTGTCTTAGACGGACACTCTCGTTATGTTATCTCCTGGGATATTTTCCCGGATATGACAAAAGAACGATGTTTTCATATGGTTGACCAGGCCCTTTTTCTTGCTCAACTGCCTGGGGATCAACGACCAAAACTCTTAAGTGATAACGGCAAACCACGCTAAGCGGGGCAAACAGTTCAGATCGAAAAATGCCAGGAAGTTCTTTAAGGATCTCCTTAATATTGAGCAGATATTTACTGGCATTAAGCATCCTGAAACCAATGGGAAACTGGAACGTCTTTCTAAGAGTGCCAAATATGAAGCCCTTTACCGTAATGATTACTCTACATCTCGTGAAGCAAAGGAAATTCTTGTACGATTCTTTGACTACTATAATAACCACAGACTTCATCAAGGTATAGGTTATTTAACTCCCAGAGAAGCATATTATGGTTTAAATCAAGATTATTTTTATTTTTATTAATGGAAGTAATTTCTTTAATTGTCTACGACTTTACGATTACAATAACCGTTGCGGCAGGGGCTGCACCGCCAATAGTACCTAAAAGTGTGAAAGGTATTCCTAAAATGATCCAAATGATTACGTAGCCAGGAGTACATGGTTGGAATAGTAAACTAAACCACATCGCAAAAATTCCAAGCACTACAGCTAGAATAGACAGTGGTGTCATCAACACAGCCAAGAGTAAACCTCCCCCAAAACATTCCCAGTTGGCCGTGAAGAGGCCATAAATCGTTGCAATAGCGTCAACTACCAAGCAAATAAGTGGTAATAGAGCAAAGAGTGCCGCAGTGCAGAGAATGAAGAGCGCGTTTCTCAGTGCATGAACAGCACCAACACGCTCGACTTGAAACGGACCAGGTTTGGGAAACCAGAACACATCGGCCATTTCAATGGTGTCCCATACAGGGTTATTGCTCACATTTACAAACATATCCGATGCAAAACCACCTGATACATAAACTTTACTCGAACCTAGAAGTAATAGATAGGCAAGTATCGGAATGCACAAGAGGACACCAATAGTCAGCAATGATTTTTTAAGAAATGAATTTTTCATCTGATTTTCATGTAACTCAAATACCATACCAACCACAATTGTGTTCTATTCTAACCTACGCGGTAAATAAATCTGTCCCCTTTTCCGCTTTTCCGCTTTTCCCTATTCCCTTTTACGTCTAACGAAATTCTTTTCTCAGTTTATTTTCCTTCTCTATAAAACCTGTTTCCCTTAAGGCATCTTCTGCATTTTTATGAATTATGTTCAAGTAATCTTTAACACTGAGACCTTTCGATTCTTCATAACATTTACTCTTCCACAACCAAACCTCTTCTAGTGATTTAGACATCGTTACTGTCTTCATAATCTACCTCCATAGGAGTTACAATTCTTAGCGGATAATTATATCCGTTCTCAATATTCACAATCAAGACTTCCCTTTCCTGCTTTATATTTGCAAGATGCTTAAAATTCCAGCTTAATAAGACATCTATCTCAAAAACAACTGCATAAGCGATATGAAGCGCATCTTCAATCTTACTCCTTGGCATTACGCCTTTATTCAAATACATTTCTGCTAAGGCGCTGATCTCAACATCTTTGAAATTAGGAAGTTTTGTAAGTCTATAAGACCCTATAATAGAAAGGAGTTCCTGTTTTTTCAATGGGTCATTTGTTTTATTAATTTCGTTGATTACTACGTCAGAGACATATACATTATATCGTTGCCCTCCTTTAACATAAGCAAAGAATTCCTCCGTTACTTTCTTAAGTTCAGGCACATCATCGGCATATAAAAAGTTAATTACCGAAGTATCAAGATAGATCTTTATTTTTTTCATATTACTTTCCAACTATCATTGAAATTGTCAATCTTTTCCATTTGAAAATTTCCCCTACATGATAAGTAATAAATAGTGTCTGCCCCTAAATATTATACTTTAATCTACTATCGAAGTGGTTTCTTGCAAATTGGGTATTGGGTTATGATACAACTTTTTTTCCCCCTTCATTTCATATAATATGCCATGCGGTTCTGATATTTGCTCGGATGCATCCAGGATTTCCATTGATACAATCTTTCCCTCTTTACCATAATCAATAATCACCCCGTCTTTTACTTCATCACTCTCTGTTACTTTGTCGTCTCTAAAAATAATACTAAGCGTATCAGTTTCCGGACCAAATATTACTTTCATCTTGTCCTCCTCTCATCCGATACTTATTAATTTTAGATGTCTTATCACACGTGTCCAAATTAGATTGACCTCTTGTATATAAGATTAACAATAATAAAGATTTAGATATATTCTGCTCATTTTAAGACTTGAATCTTAACTTGGACAGCATAAGCCAATTTTTAGCCAATATTAGGTGATTTCAATTGACCTAGAAAACCTCTAAAGCATTGAAAATACTAGCTTCTTGGCATTTGAGGTTATTTGGACAGCATGTTACCGCTCAATAAAATTTTTTGACTTTTACCTAATTTGGACAGTTATGATGTCTTATATACTGTTATAATCTTATATGGTTATCCGCTTGACTGCCGTAACCATTATAAGTTGTATGGTTGTTTTA
>CAKKPF010000159.1 GCA_919901575.1 Candidatus Brocadiaceae bacterium | reverse complement strand
CCGGACATCAACGGCAGGTAGCTAACCTTGCCAGTGCAATAGCAGGGGAAATGGGTATCCCCAGGGAACAGATTGACAGCATTCACCTGGCAGGAACTATCCATGACATAGGAAAGATGCAGGTACCTACTGAGATCCTCAGTAAGTGCGGCAAATTAACAGAACTTGAATTCGATATGATTAAGACACATTCACAGGCTGGCTACGACATATTAAAGACGATAGAATTCCAATGGCCAGTCGCTGAATTTGTACTTCAGCATCATGAAAGGATGGACGGCTCCGGTTATCCATCAGGTTTAAGCGGCAATAATATTCTCATGGAGGCTAGAATTCTAAGCGTAGCTGACGTTGTAGACGCTATAGTCCCGCACCGGCCATATCGGCCTGCTCTCGGTATTGACAAGGCACTAGAAGAATTATCAAATAACAGGGGGATTCTTTACGATTCTAATGTAGTGGATGCCTGCTTAAGCATTATTGCTGACAACAGGAGAAAAAATAGTGAATAGGTTTGCCAATCAAAAAGGTGACAAAACTCCGGCCAACACAAACCGGACAAACCGATGATTATGGTAGTAGATGACGAAGATACGGTTCTTAAAATGACAGTAGAAGAAAAACTATTGAAACTAAAGAAGATTGTCAGTGAACTGAAAAGTGTTGTTGTTGCATTCTCAGGCGGTGTGGACAGCACACTTGTTGCTAAGGTATGCTACGACATTCTAAAAGACAACGCTATGGCAGTTACGGCAAGGTCAGAAACCTATCCTGATTTTGAATTCAAAGAGGCGCAAAAACTGGCAAAAGAGATAGGCATAAAACACCTGGTAATAGATACCAGTGAACTGGCGATAGAAGGATTCGCAGATAATCCCCCTGACAGATGTTATTTCTGCAAGACCGAACTCTTTGAAAAACTGAAAGTTATTGCTAAACAGCATGGTTTCTTAAATGTTGCGGATGGCGCAAATCTGGATGATACACAGGAATTCCGCCCCGGATTAAAAGCTTCTAAAGAGTTGAATGTTAAGAGTCCTTTAAAGGAATCCGGGATGACAAAAAAGGACATACGCGAAGTCTCAAGAATGCTGAATCTTCCTAACTGGAATAAGCCTGCATACGCCTGTATGTCATCCAGATTTCCATACGGACAGTCTATAACGGAGGAAAAACTCAAAATGGTATCAGAAGCAGAAAAATACTTAAGGGGTTTAGGCCTGGTACAATTCAGAGTAAGACATCATGAAACGATTGCAAGGATTGAGGCCTTGCCGGAAGACATACATATTCTTGCCAATTCTCCCACAAGAGAGGAATTGCTCTGCAAATTTAAAGAAATAGGCTTTACTTATGTCACACTGGACCTGGAAGGATACCGTAGCGGAAGTATGAACGAAGTCCTCAGCGTCAGCGCCACCCAAAATCACCAATGAATACTGATAAAGAAATATCACAGGAAGAACTTTTAAAGAAAAAAGCCGAAAACATAAGAAACATGTTTGGCTCTATTGTCAGGGTATATGATTTTCTGAATGCGCTTTTGAGTCTGAACTTCGACAAGTCGTGGAGAAAGTTTGCGGCAAAAGTAAGTGACGTAAAGCCGGATACCAAAGTGCTGGATGTCTGTACTGGAACAGGAGACCTTGCCATCTCATATTCAAAGTTATTAAATGGGAATGGGCTGGTAGTCGGAAGTGATTACTGCCACGATATGTTAAGGTATGGATTACCGAAGATAAAGAAAAGACATTTAGAACACAAGATAAAGCTTATTGAAGCCGATACGTTACAACTTCCCTTCCGTGATAACTCCTTTGAGATATCTACGGTTGCCTTTGGCATAAGAAACGTTGCAGACCTGGAGGCGGGAATAAAAGAGATGAGAAGAGTAGTCGGGCCAGATGGCAGGGTTGTAATACTGGAATTTTCACAACCGGCAAATTTCCTTTTCAGACGAATATATTTCTTCTATTTTACCAGGATATTACCAATGATTGGAAGATTGGTATCCAAAAGCAGGATTGATGCATATACATATCTGCCGCAATCAGTCCTGGCATTTCCGGATAAATTAAGTTTGAAGAAAAAGATGGAGGAATGCGGCCTGGAAGATGTAAGGTTCTTTACAAGGACATTAGGTATAGTTACAGTCCATATAGGAAAAAAACCTGCAAATTCTTGACAAATTAACAAAAGTACAAATTTTTATGTTGATATTAAAGAGATATAAAATAAAATAGAAAATCAATGGGGTATAGTGTAATGGTAGCACAATTGATTCTGGTTCAATTTGTCCGGGTTCAAATCCTGGTACCCCAGCCACGCTCAGCGTGGCTAAGCCGCGCTGAGCGCGGCAGCCACATGTAATCTCAGAGGATCAATCACGCTGAGCGCGGCATCCATATTTAAAGGATGGTTGCCTATTAGCGAAGAATCACAATCCTATTAATATATTTCGAACACACCAACAAAATATTTCTAAATTAGACATGTTCTATGTTTATGTCCTCCACAGTGAAAAGGATGGACTGCTTTATACAGGTTTTACTGATGATCTAAGAAATCGCATAAAAAAGCATGAAAACGGTTTCGTCAGATCCACAAAACACCGACGTCCTCTTAAGCTGATTTATTATGAGGCATATTTATTGGAAAGTGACACAAAACGAAGAGAAAAATATCTAAAAGGTGGCAACGGAAAAGAAAGTTTAAAGACTCAACTAAAAAACTATTTCAACAAGAACAAATGGAAGTCCTCATCATCTTCCTGATTGAGACTATTGTTATAAATCTTTACTTATGAAAGCGTATCTATCGTCTAATGAGATGTGGTTCGGGGCGGGAAATTGATTCATAAAAAAAGGGGGCAAAATAAGTATGCCCCCCTGCGATTGAGATAATATCGGCAAAATAGACTTTCCGGTGTTATTGCTGTTTTGCCTTTTTCAGTCTACGTCTTACTGCCGCTCCTGCAAGCCTGGCCAGGCCTATTCCGAGAAGGGCAACGGTTGCTGGCTCTGGAACGATGTTCTCGCCTGCCGCAAATCCACCTGTATACACATCACCTGAAATGAAACTGAGAGTCGTAAAGTCTGTTGAACCGGGATGTGAACTGAATCCACTGCCGTAATCAAACAATGCTGTCACTTTATTTATTGAATTTATCTCAAGCTTTAGTCCTATTGTTGTGCTACCCACAACACCAAAATCTACAAAGCCCAGCTGGTCTAACGGACCCTCATCACCCCAGACCCCAAATAAATGACCTGAATCCAGATATACCCCCATCCATGCCTCGTCATTTGTTACAGGGTCACCGGAAATTTCACCACTAACTGAGGCAAAGTTGAGTATTTCAATGCCAAAGAAAGAATCAGGTGGAAGACCGCCACTAAAATCGAAAGTACCGATTACGTGGCCCCCACCTAGCGAACTAAAAAATTTCGTACTGTCACGCACAGCGGCAGCTAAAAATTTCTCATTTACGTCCACTATGCCGTCATCAGTATTTAACTCTAACGACCCACCGCTTTCACGAGTGGAACCAAATGTACCTTCTACAACATAGTCTGAGCCTGAAATAGGTCCGGACGGAGGTTCCGCTGCGTCACCAAATGTATCCGTAAATGTGTCAGTTCCATCAAATTGTACAAACTCGGTTATGTCAGTAATAAATGCGGCATATACACGTGAACCAAACATAATCATGCAAAACAGAATAAGACAGAAAGTTATTATGTATTTTCTCATTTTCTCCTCCTTTTTGAAAAGCGGGGTCACTTTGGTAAGACGTATTCTTTGTGAGGTTTATCCACATTGAAATCAGATAATTCCGACAGGGGTAACCTTGCCCGGGCAGAAAAGAAATCGTGCCTTTATAATATGGCAAGCTCCTGTTTTTTCACGGCGAGCATTATCCATAAATCCTGAAAAATAGTCAAGGCTATTTTTCAAGTATCTGGAATATAGACATTTATATTTCTTATAAACAAATTTCCGGCTGTTACTTTCCCGGTGTATTTGCAATGTGTAAATAGATGGATCACATATCAGCTTTACCACATAATTACGTTTGATATGTAAGAATTCTGGTTTGTAATGACTTATTGATTCTATCCCAACCTGCAATAAGTCAAATAGCTTAGTCAGCTTCTAAAATAGTGCTTAATCAATCAGGTAATTTTGTTATAATAGTGCATAATTGTCTTTTTCATAAATAGTCTGATTCTAAAAATCTATTTCATTTTTCGGGCTGCAAAGAAAACTAATCAAATCATTAAATTAACTTTTCATAGGAGGTTGATATGGCAAATGCAAAATTCAACCTGAGCTTACCTTCCAACGAACCAGTCAGGAGTTATGCCCCCGGCACACCGGAACGCAAAGACATTAAGGCTAAATTGAAAGATTTAAAAAACCGGCATATAGAAATACCCATTATTATCGGCGGTAAGGAAATAAAGA
>CAKKPF010000158.1 GCA_919901575.1 Candidatus Brocadiaceae bacterium | reverse complement strand
TTTTGCCGTCACAAACTCGGTACTTCCGCCTCCTATATCCACCACAGCATAGTCAGACGGATCCATGCCCGGAAGAAAAGAACCCATAAAGCTCAGACGTGCTTCATCTCTCCCCGAAAGAACCCTGAATCTGAAGCCATACTCTGTCTCAACCCTGGCAAAAAATGCTTCCCCATTTGCGGCATCCCTTGCATGACTGGTAGCCACGCACACAACATCACCTGGTACAACTTCAGCATCAGAGATTATACTTTTATATTCGGCTAAACACGCAAGTGTTCGCTCTATTGCCTTAGGCTGAAGACTTCTGGTTAGATCCACACCTTCTCCCAAACGAATGATTCTGGCATAATCACCTAATACCTTTTTAACCTGCCCCGACTCAACCTCCGCCAAAAGCATAAGGCAAGTATTCGTTCCTAAATCAATGGATGTCCTTAGCATTTAACTCTCAAAACTTAAAATAATAACCTGATATTTCCATGTGACTGCATCATACTAACATAATTCGCTACTTCCTTCAATATGGCTAACCATTACAAACAGGAACATTATTTCACAAATGCCTTGTGACATTGTGTCCTCAATATTTTTGAGTGATAATATTACAATTGACATTTTGTCAAATGCAAATATGACCAGGGCGAAGCTACAAATAAATAAATAATTAATATTGTTAATATCTATTTTGTTTAATTACACTTACGAAATACAGGAAGATGTTTTTCATGCCTTTAGAATTTTGGCATTATAGTTGCTCAAATATGAAATCTCATTTGTATGATGGTGGTTTATTGAAAAGTATTATCTAGCGAAAAGATTGGTTTTGCATTATTACAAACATACATTCTTTTTATATTGATTTTATAAATCCGTTAGGTTGAAAGCTTGTTATGAAAAAGAGGAAGAAATTAAGGAGGAGAAAATATGTCTTTAAAAGCTGGTACGTATAGTTTGAATAGTAATTCTGGAAAGGTGTCTGTTTATACTTTTAAGGAGGGTTTGCTTAGTAAACTGGCGCATGATTTACTAATTGATGTGACTGATTTCAAGGTTGATTTAGATGTGCCTGAAGCCGGTTTTTCTTCTGGAAGCCTGGGGCTGGAGATACAGGCAAATTCTCTAAAAGTAGATTGTGCTATGAAAGATGGAAAACGCCAACCGGATGCGTTAAAAGAAAAGGATATAGCAGATATTGAAGCGGATATGGCCAAGAAGGTATTACACCCGGTCGAATATCCTACTGTCAATTTCAGTTCTAAGGCTATTCAGGAAAAAGAAGGCGGTTATCACGTAAATGGAGAATTAAGTCTGCACGGTGTTACTAAATCTGTAGATTTTGATATACATACCAGCGGCGGCGGTTTAAAAGGAAGGTTTACCATACTCCAGAAAGACTACGGAATAAAACCTTTCAAGGCTATGATGGGCACTTTGAAGATAAAAAACGAGATAGATGTTGGCTTTGATTTATCTTTAAGCTGAAACAGGGTTGTTATTTTGCAAATGCCTTCAGCTTCCAGAAGACATGACCACTCCATAGCAGAGCGATAGCAATACTAAAATCCAATATAGCCACGCCGATCAGGAAGTAGTAGTTGTCGTGTGCCAGCCTGGATAATGTTGCGCCAGTCGTAATCATGGCGGCTAAGAACACAAAGAACCAGGGCCTGAAGATTTGCCAGACCTTTGGCTGATCAAGGGAACGTATTCTGGCTAGATTTTTCCGGCAGATTTTACTGAAAATGAATTTTCCTTTTAAACCGCCAAAACACAAACCGGCAGCAATGACAATCCAGATCCAGTACATTCCAGGCCTCAGCGAATGTGCTTCTAACAATAGACTGCATCCCTTTATGAGCAGTACGGCACCACCAACATACCAGACGAATACGGCTAAGATATTGAGGGTAAGGGCGGAAACAGTTAGCATTGGTGATTAAAAATTTATGCTTGGCCTGGCATAGTGCCGTACTCCTACGACACTATGTCGCCTTCTGATTGGGTATTAATATCTCGCCCTGCGTTGTGGACGCTCTTCTTTGGGACGTGCTTGATTGACTTTAATATTTCTACCTTTTAAGTCACTTTCATTCAAGGCCTTTATGGCTTCTTCTGCCTCAGCTTGATTCGGCATTTCTACAAAACCAAACCCTTTTGATTGCCCTGAATATTTGTCCTTTATGATTGATACACTTGATACTTCTCCATGTGCTGAGAAAATATCCCGAACTTCATCTTCCGTAATCTCATAAGAAAGGTTTCCAATATATATACTCATCTTTACTCCTCTAATCTATTGTGTATTGATCAAATAAACATTACCGAATAACCAACACACGTATTATACGATAACGGCCCGTAAACGGCTGATTTTTTGTGTTTTAGACACCTGAAGTTTGAACCCGTCTACCGGTAACCCAAAGGTGTAAGTGCTTACTCCGTACGATTTGTGATTTCGATAAGGTGATATCCAAAGTCGGTCTTTACCGGACCATGGACTTCCCCAACTTCATCACTGAAAACTACTTGATCAAATTCTCTTACCATTTGTCCCGGGCTGAACTCCCCTAAATCTCCTCCCTGCTGACCCGATGGACATTGGGAGTGCTCCTTTGCTACTTCTGCAAAGTCTGTCCCATTTTAGATTTGTTCTTTTAACCTGTCACATTCTTCCTGACTGGATACCAGAATATGTCTCGCTTTGGCTCTAGCCATCTTTTCCCCTTTCTAAATTCATGACAACCACTTAATATATTTTATGTCTATTATTCTACTCTTTGTAATTCTCTTGTCAATTGATTTCCGAACAACCCGGAGTTATCATGAACCCGTACTCTGGTAATGGTTAACGCCAACCCTCCATGTGAAGATTGAAATAGTAAACACAATAATGCCTGCAATTGGTGTCCCCATTTCTAATGCAGGATGCAGGAGGCCTTCTCCCGAACGGTCTAAAAAGAAATGCGCCGGATAAAAATTGATAAACGCTATCGGAAATATAAATGTCAAAAAGAACTGCATCCCATTATTATAAATGTTTACAGGATAGTTAATAAACTCCTTGCTTGAAAATATAACCGTATGAACCAGAGACTGGTTTCTTAATGTCCAAAATGCGACGGCCGTTACCATCAGGCGTATACCGCCGGTAATTAAGACTCCCCCGCCCACAATTACTGGAAACAACAGAGCCTTATTAAGTGTCCATACTATACCGGCAAGGTGTGAACCGAAGTAAAGTGCCGTAGACCCGATTATGAGATGCGCCGCTGTCGACACTTCAAATTTGGAAAACATAACCTGTCCTAAAGGGCTTAACGGCCTTACCAATACTCTGTCAAACTCACCGTCCACAACCATCTTGTCGAAATTAATAAGTTGAGAGAAAATCAGATTTGTAAACCCGTAGGCAAAGGCATGAAGGGAGTACAGGAAAACCATTTCACCCATCGTCCAGCCCTTTATCTGGTGGAAGCGGTTCAGGAGCACAAATAACAAACCAATCTGACCTATATAAAAAGACAGTATGGCAAATATATAGAACAGGAAACTCGCCTTATACTCCATCCTTGCCTTTATGGATGTTGCAAACAGTGTAAGGTAAATCTTGATTGCCTCCATTTATCCTCCCTGGATAACCAGTTTTTTCTTACCGGCGCTCCACATAAGACTACAAATAACGCCCATTATCAATATCCACATTAATTGTGCGATTATTATTGAATGGACTTCCGTCAACGGAATCCGTCCTGTAAGGATAACGGTCGGAAAGTAAAGCATGTATTGAAACGGAAGAATATTAACCAGTGGCTTTAAGAATTCCGGAAAGAAATCAATAGGTACTATTCCTCCGGCAAAGAATGTAAATAAAGCATATTTAAAGAGCATGAACGGAAATATTTCTACAAACCAGAAAGCAAGCAATCCCGCGGTAAAGTTAAGCATAGAAATCAAAACGTATCCTGCCAGGAATGAAAAAAGAAATGCTAAAAGTCTTACCGGTTCAAACGGAATAGAGATATCAAAAATAAAAATGGATATTATGACGATAGGGACTGTTCTTGCCATAATATGAAATAGAGAGTGACCAACGTTCTCGGCAAGGTTCATAAAGAAAATTGACGTCGGCCTTATAAGCTCCATTGCAATTGAACCATCCATAACCTTCCCATAGATAATAGAATCGTCCATCGTAAAGGATATCTTGACCGCCATAACCAGAACAGCATAAGTTATAATAGCCGTTAATGTAAAACCATTATGCACCGTGGTATCGAACTGAGAATACAATGCCTTCCATAATGAGGTAAATATAAAGACATATAGAAAACCATTCACAATACCAACGAAGCAATCAAATCTATACGTGACCTGCTTCTGGAAAGATATAGATACGAATTTAAGAAAAAGTTTTGGATTCATTTCATTCAGTAAAAGATTTGCTCTAAGGCGTCGACAATCTTATACGATTGTCATAAATGTTCCTGATTATGCTTTCCACGGATGGCTCTTTTACGGATATATCTTTTATCTTATATTGAGAGGCAATGGTGCCTATAACTTCTCCTATGCCGGAATTGTCGTTATCTAAAGTCAACCATTTCTTGCACCCCTGCTCGCGCACAACAGTGACCCCGGGTATTCCCTGTATGACACAACCAACTTCGTGAAATTCTACCTCTATTACTTTTTCATGGACAAACTTTTGTTTTAGAAACTCGGTTTCACCGTCAAACATAATCCTTCCTTCTTCAAGTATGATAAGCCGTTTGCAAAGCTGCTCGATATCGTTCATGTCATGTGTAGTGAGGATAATGGTCGTCCCTTCTTCCCTGTTAATTTCTGAGAGGAAATTCCTTATATTCTCCTTTGCCAGCACATCCAGGCCGATTGTCGGCTCGTCCAGAAAGAGTACGGGTGGGTTGTGAATGAGAGAAGCGGCTAAATCACACCTCATCCTCTGGCCTAATGACAGCTTTCTCACCGGCATTTCCAGAAGGGGTTTAAGGCCAAGCGCTTTTTCCAGTTTTTCCATTTGACGATTAAAGTCAAATCTGGATACACGGAATATTACTCTCAGCAAATCAAATGACTCACAAACAGGAAGATCCCACCAGAGCTGTGTTCTTTGGCCAAATACCACACCAATCTTTGCGGCATTCTTCTTTCTGTTCTTGTAAGGAACAATTCCATTTACCTCTGCGGATCCAGAGGTTGGTACAAGTATACCCGTCAGCATTTTTATGGTAGTCGATTTACCGGCTCCATTCTCACCCACATAGCCTACAAATTCCCCACGCTTTATTTTAAAATTAATAGCATCCACAGCCGTAATGACTTTATGTCTTCTGTGGAAAAGCGCTTGCAGTTTCCCTAAAATGCCTTTGCCAGACGAACTTACTTTGAATTCTTTCTTTAAGTCTTTAACTTCGATTGCTATATTATCTTCCTGCATATTTTTATATCTTTTCTATAATCAAATTTACATAATTGTCATACCCAATGCAGACAGCGCTCCGGCATTTTAAGGGATCCGATCCCATTAAAAACAGCCTCGGCAGGATTGTGCGGTGTGGATATTATTTTAATAATCTTTAATTTTTTTCCGTCAAACATAACAAAGTCTGTAAAAGCACCCCTAATATCAACTCCTAAAACTATCAATATTCCTTCTCCGTATAATTATCTGCGTTTATCTGCGAATATCTGCGTCCAAAAATCAAAATCATTTAAATATAGAAAAGATTTTCTTAAACATTCCATTCCCTATATTTGAAAGGAGTTTCTCTATGTTAGCCCTCAACTTTTCTTCGTTAGAGACCTTTATGGTTATCCTGATTTCATCTCCTTCAAAATATCTGGAGTGGTTGATGCGAACATCATTATCCAGGCCAAGTTCACTGCATGATTTATCAAACTCATCCTCCTTTTTACTAATAACTGGATAACGCATGTACTTTATCAATATATAGATTCTTTCACCTCTTTGCCTCTTGTTGGATTTACTGTCTGAGATAATGAGGCTGATTTCTTTTGAAGATAGCAATTCAACCATTCCCATTTGCTTTATCTGCTTAAGGTCGAGCAGGTTTCTAATTGTTTCCTTTGTCTCATTTATGTTAGTGCTTGATTCTCTAAAGAGAACTCTCCACACAATATCTCTCTCAACATCATCAAGCTGCATCAGCAAAAATGCTTTTTCCAGTTCTATTTCACATTTGGCTACAG
>CAKKPF010000157.1 GCA_919901575.1 Candidatus Brocadiaceae bacterium | reverse complement strand
AACAACCATACAACTTATAATGGTTACGGCAGTCAAGCGGATAACCATATAATTTTAAATAATCCCGTTTTCTTGAATTATTGAAATCTGGAATAATCGTATCTGGAAAATTTTCTATCGCGAACTTAGTCGGGGCGATACCGCCGTAGAACTTATCTTGAAATTCCTTCCTTAATGCTCTAACACATTCAACTCTCATTTTATTAACATAAACCATATTCTCTTTTTTCCCCTCTGGTCGTTCTTGATCATCATTCGGATCCCACAATCTGGCTACGAAAATTATTTTAGGGTCAGCCTGATAATCGGGAAGTGACTCTAAGTATTCCAATCGCGGAGGGCAGAAATACTTATCCACGATCTTCAAAGAATGCAGGGACTTAATAATTCTTTCTTTCCATCCAGTGGACAGAAAAAGGCTTCTCTGAAGGGCAAATAAATCCATATCATTTGGGTAAACCTCATAATTAAACCCAAAAGGATAAACTTTCTTAAGGTGCTCAATTTTTTTTCTATTATAGCTGCGCTTGAAATAGAAATCACACTGATCCAGGGCTTCTTCGTCAACCTCCCAGCTATCATGCATATCATAATATAACCTCACTGTGTGATTAAGAATAACTTTAAGATGGAAGTTGCGGGCATCTTTAAGATGGAAAGACTTGTGCACATCCATGAATTCTAGTCTATTTATCTTCTGTTCTAATTTTATTAATTTTTTCTTATGAAGACAGAAAAACCCTGTATAGATTTGTTGCAGGAATTCGTTATTATCATGGACGATTATAGTACACGTCGTCATTGGTTCTTTAGGTGAAGTTCGAAATGACTTTTATTTTCGATGACAGGAAATTGTTTTTAAGAGATTTTGTTAGTAAGAGTAGATGAATTGATAATAAAATTCAAGTGTTTTTTGATAATTATGTCCTGAATTGGTTTACTTTAATAAAAAAGTGGATGATAAATGCGTAACTACAGACATTTCCCGTCCGACAACACACCCCCGGCCCCTCTTTTTAGAGGGGAGAGCCTGGCGTCTTACCGGCTTTAATTCCCGGCGTGCAATTTATCAGTTTACCTATTTCTTCTGTGACTGCCAACATTTGTTCCTTATTTAATTGTGGCTTAATAACCTCTGTGTCCTTGCCTTCTTTAACGTTATGAAGCACCAGATGTTCATTTCCGTTAGATTTATGTGTAGTTCTCAGTTTCAGCACCTTTTTTCTCATCAGATATAAAGACAATACATACCTGAAATTTACCCTGGATAATTCTGTTTCATTTTCCAGTTTATTGAACAAATCATAAAAAACATCTATTTTTGCATACCTTTGTACAGTCTCCGGTTTCTTCGGTACTTTTGTCTTCCAGAACGAAAATATATTCCCCTCTCCTTTCTTATCCCAACAACCCAAGCAAAAATCCTTCCTTGTAAAGGTATTGTTTTCATCATAAAGTGCAGAGAGATAAATCTCTTCTTCAGCAAACGTCCTTTCGCATAGAAAACAGACCTTCGAACCTCTATTAATATACCATTCCATCTTTAAATCCTTTTCTTACTCGTACGAACTAACCTATTATTCCTGGATGACAACCTTTGTTTTTGCATTTACATAATTAAAAAGCTCCTCGACATCTTCATTTCTTAAACGTATGCAGCCATTTGACATTTCTTTACCGATTGTTTCAGGCTCGCTTGTACCATGAATACCATAGCCATATAGCCCCTCTT
>CAKKPF010000156.1:472-10285 GCA_919901575.1 Candidatus Brocadiaceae bacterium | reverse complement strand
CATTACCCAATATACTATATATAGTGGTTACGGCAGTCAAGCGGATAACCATGTAGTTCAATTAGATGAACATCTCATCAACGAAAATACTTATCTAAGAATTCTAGACGTAGTATCTTATGTTGCCAAGCAATTCAAAGTAAAATATAGCGTAAGTGGAATGCCGGAATTGCTTCACCGATTGGGCTATGTGTACAAAAAGCTAAAGTTAGTACCAGGGAAAGCGGATACAAAAGCCCAAGAAGAATTTATAGAGTCTTACAAAGAATTAAAGAAAACCAAAGGAGTTACGGATCCTATTTACTTTATGGATGGTACTCATCCACAACATAACAGTGTTGTTGCATATGGTGGGATCATTTTTGCTCAAGGGAAATTCAGGTGTCAATGCGGAGATGGCAGTATTTTCGACTTGTTTTAACATATCGAGAATGATGACCCTGGTTGGTAAGCAAGCATTAAAGCAAAGACTATGGAATTAAGCAATTAAATGAAAAAGATGAGAGGAAAAAAATGCTTTAACGGTGCAGATAGAGATGTAAAAAAATGATAGCTGATTACGGAAAAGTGATAACTCAGAGATCAAGAAAAAAACCATTTCGCTTGAAGATAGGCGGAAATATAAAATTTAATTGTGACACAGCCTGTGTGCCGGTAGTACTGACTTGACTGACTTGACTAATTTAACTCTCATCATACAACAACTTCTTCCTGCCATATAAGAGGACAACAATAAAAGATATATACAGCAAAACCAACATTGCGATCAGGACGGGAAAGTTATTCTTGAGAATGGGATCCTTATTAGTAAATGAGAACAACGTCATCCCATAGCAGAAACTAATACCCAAAGCCACAAACTTATGAAACAAATCACTAGTATATTTTTCTATATAGCACAAAAAAATCGCAACCGGAGCAGACAAGATTGCCAGATTATAATCAAAACTCTCAGCAGGAATGGTCATCATTCCAATAACGCAAATGAAAAACAGATAATACCTTATCCAATCCTGCCTAACCCAATAAAAGCTGCAGATAACCAGCAGAGTCAACAAAACAAAAACTATCATAAATACCAGCTCAATAAAACCCGCATATTCAGTCATGCCAGGATATTTCTTCGAAAAGTAAAACAAAAAATCCCTTATCGAATGGTTGTATATCGTGATATACGGACTGACAAGTCTACCTGCAATTCCAAGCACATATAACTTAAAATGTCCCCAGCCAAAAACCATTAATAACATAACGTTCACCAGAAGCAATAGTAAAATATTTATAATTCCTTTGCGCTTATTATCGCACAGGGCGTACATGGCTAAAAAAACCGCAGGACTAAGCTTTAACTGGATTGCAATACTTAACAGAATATACGACAAAAATACATACTTATTTTTCTGGTACAAATACACCGCCATACAACAGAAAAACATTGCTATTGAGTAAAACTGGCCACGCTCAATCTCAAACTGCAATCCAAATGAAAACAAACCTACTACTGAAATCAGGACCACAAGAGGAGACAATGTTCTGGTTCTTACAAAAAGAGCAGGAAATATTAAGGAATTAAACAGATATACCAATACAATTATCACTGCCATAATGTAATATGCTTGAGAATCTGACAAATACATCAATGGCGCAAAAAACAGAATCGATATTGGTGTAGCGCACACCCCTCCATACAAAGACTGATGCTCAAGGAACCATTTCTTTGCAAAAATCACCATCATCCTTGAATCTGTACCAATAGGGTTCATTACAGGTATGTATGAAGGAAATTGCATTTCCTGTTGTTGATTGAGAAAGACTGGCCAGACAAAAAACAAAAAATAACTTAAAATAATTCCCAGTAGTGCCCAATAGATGACTGGAATATTCGCTATAATGCCCGGCAGTTTCAGCCACCTTAAATAATCAGTTTTCAACACCACTCTCCTTAAATGATGACAAGCAATTGTTTTCTTAGAAACGAAGAAGTGAAGGAAGGATAGAGAAATAATCAATAAAATTCAAGTCTTTTTAATTGGTCTGTTTACTGAGAACCAAAATTTGACTGACTAATTTCTAAAATCCATTTTTGACAGTTTATATTGCACCCCATTAAGTAAGCAGGTGTAATTTTAGAGTATTTTACTCTATAATGGTTCGATAAACTCACCATGCTGAGCCAGTCGAAGCATTGAGTTAAAAAAAACGAATTAGAATTAGAAGGAGAGAATCTATGAAAGTACAAAAACGAAATGAAGAAATACTCTCCCGTATTCGTGATATTAAAGCTGAACATCCCTTTTGGGGTTATAGACGAGTGTGGGCATATCTTAAATATAGACAAGGCATTGTCATTAATCATAAACGTGTATACTTGCTTATGAAAAAATATAATCTTCTTGTTCAACCTAATACCCGTCTTAAGGCTATACGAGCAAATGATCCTCATAGAAGCAAGCCGCGTGCTACAAGGCCTAACCAGTACTGGGGTATTGACATGACCAAAGTAATGGTTAGTTCCTTCGGATGGCTATACCTGGTTGTTGTCCTGGACTGGCATTCTAAAAAGATTGTTGGGTACTCACTGAAGATACATTCCAGAACAGATGATTGGCTTGAAGCTCTGCTTCGACAGGCTCAGCATGGTGAGTTCATCGAACCATTAATCATGCAGTAAACAACCAGTTTCCCAATGGGATATTATCAAAGAACAAGGATCTGTTTCTTATATCAGACAACGGATCTCAACCAACTTCACAGAAGTTTATGAAAGAATGTTCAGTGTTAGAAATTAAGCAAATATTTACTTGCTATAATAACCCTAAAGGTAATGCCGACACTGAACGAGTTATACGTACTATAAAAGAAGATCTTATCTGGATTAAAGAGTGGGAATCACCTTCTCAACTTAAAGATGAACTTAAAGCCTGGATAGTTAGATACAACACTGATTTTCCTCACTCTTCGTTACATTATAAAACTCCAGAACAATTTGAAAAAGAACACCTATCATGTACTACAAAATTTGCTGCTTGATAAATGGGGTGCAGTACATTATGCTAGAATATTGGAATATCCATGTCCTTATACATATATTTAACCCAATGAGTTTTCACTGAGGGTAAAGCAATTACTGCCTGACTCCAATGAACCATTAGAAAAAGACTTGAATTTTACTAGCCTTTATCCTATTATTGCGTTGTCAAAAAAACAATTTTTTATTATCTTTCTTAAAGGTAAAAAATGGATTTATCAATTGTAACAACATTGTATGATTCTTCTGCACATTTAAACGAATTTTATGATCGGATAACCAAAACGGCGGAAAAGATTACTCAAGATTTTGAGATAATTTTTGTAAATGACGGTTCTCCTGACAATTCTCTTAAAATTGCAATTAGCCTGCATAACAAAAATAAAAGAGTTAAGATCATCGATTTATCAAGGAATTTTGGCCACCATAAAGCGATCATGACCGGTCTATCCCACACGAAAGGAGACTTGGTTTTCTATACTGATGTTGATTTAGAAGAAGATCCGGAATTACTAGAACCAATTTATAAGGAATACCGAAAACAAGATGATGTAGATGTTGTGTTTGCTATTCAGGAAAAAAGGAGAGGGCATATTTACGAAAAAATTTCAGGAACTTTTTTTTATAAAATGTTTAATTTTTTTTCGGATATCAAGGTGGTTCCGGATGCGATGATCTCACGGTTGATGAGCAAAAGATATGTAACCAGTCTGATCAGGCACAAAGAAAATGAACTTTTTATACTTGGATTATGGGAAAATACAGGATTCAAACAAGTTCAGCTAACTGCTAATAAGCATTCCAGAGGCCAAACAACCTATAAACTAAGGCGCAGAATTTCATTAATGGTCAATGCTATTACATCTTTCAGTAATAAACCATTGAAATATATTTTCTATCTAGGAGCCTTGATCTCTTTTATTTCATTCGTTACAGGAAGTTATCTAATTATTAATAAACTTTTTTTTGGTGGAATGCTTACCGGATGGTCTTCAATTATGACATCTATATGGCTTTTTGGAGGATTGATAATATTTTCCCTGGGAATAATCGGCATCTATTTATCAAAGATTTTCATAGAAACCAAACAAAGACCATATACGATTATCAGGAAAATTTACAATTAATCTAAATCTGAACACCGTATTCAGTAAAAAAATAATAACTAATAAACTATTTTATTCTTTATGTTGAGAACAAAAATACAAACTAAGATTTTCTGTCCAATACTGCTGACTTTGTTGATTATCATTGGTTTAAAACTCTTTTTCATATCTCAAAAAAGCATCCCTCGGAAAAACTGTCTCTCTCTTGAACAAGCCCTTGATGGCTATATAGCAAAATATGGAGTTGAAGATTTTCTTACACAGTATTACAATCTCTTAGGAACACTACCATATGCTGATATTAATATTAAAAATTATGATATCGCTGGATTGTTAGGGATAAACATAGATGAGCAATTGCCGATACGGGTGACGAAAGATGAAATTTATGAAATGTTAACTAAAAAAAGACTTATGTCTGACAGGTTAAAACTTGCTCGTTATTTTTCGACTCCTAATAAATTTTTCCGGTTAACAAAAGCACAACGGCTTTTTTTGAAATGGCACTTTTCTGCCCCGAGAAACTATAAATCAAATATTGAAGAGATCAAAAACTCTTATGTTTTGGGATGGAATGAGCATATAAACATTATTGGTAACAAGGATTTTGATCTATATACATTTGGAATAATTGGTTGCACTGCGATTATCGCCGTCCTACAAGATGGCTCTATTCAAGTATCACATTTCGATGGAGCTGTTAATAAAGAACAGCTAAAGCAGCTTTACCATTTTACGAACAAAGAATTATTACCAAAAATTTTTATTATAGGACTCAGTGCTAGAAAAGTTGCGGAAGCAGTTTTGGTAAAAATTCCTAAAGTATTTGTTCATGAAAAAAAGTTGATTAATTGGAGAACTGAATCATATGCTGTTAGAGTTTACCGCAAAGATGGTTGTCTAAAAATAAAAAACTCATGTTCTAGAATTTCTGAAAAATATATTTCATCTATTCATAATAGAGATTACGGAAAGTGGTTTTCATATGGAGATTTTAGCCAGATCTATGCTAGTGGAATTTGTTATTTCCAGGAAACCCCTTTTAGCAAAATATCAAACAACTAACCATACAACTAGAAAATTGTTAACCTTAAAAAATTCATATCTAGGGTGCAGGCAAGTCAATGTCTTAATAGATAAAGATACAGGAATATTTAATTATGAGTTATAAAAGTAATCTAGATAAAGTTACCCGCACATCCGAAGCAGATGACTTCCCTGAAGTTGTATTAATTGATAATCTTAATGCCTGCAACCTGAAATGCTCCATGTGTGATCATAAAAATATCAAAAACTTCAGGCCGATACAAAAAATGGAATTTGATTTATATAAAAGAATTATCGATGAAGTTGCTGTCATAAATCCTGGCGCGAGAATCTGGGAAATATTTTACGGAGATCCTTTTCTTTGTATTGATATGGCTGACAGAATTAAATATGCAAAAGAAAAAGATTTAACAGATGTAGTCTTGAATTCTAATGGCGTATTGATGGTTAAAGAAAAGGCAGAAGCATATATAAAGGCTGGTCTGGATACGATGTATGTAGGCATAGATTCCTCCACAGAAGAAAACTATAACAAAATCAGGGTGGGAGGAGATTATAAAAAGGCTGTTAAGAATGTATTGAATTATAGAGATCTATTGTCTCAACATGGAAACGGAAAACAGCAAATATTCGTTCAATTTGTAAAAAGTGACATTAATGAACATGAAGTAGAGGATTTCCGTAATTTTTGGACGAAAAACGGGATTAATGTTAAAATCCGGCCAAAAGTAAGTTGGGGAGGATTAATTGAAGCCACCAATCTTCGTAATAACAGTGAAGTAAAGCGTAAACCATGTTTCTGGCTGATGAGGACAATTAACATCTGCGCTGATGGGGAGATTGCCTTTTGTTCCGTTGATGTTCATTGTCGGATAAAATGCGGTAATATCAAACAACATTCGATTAGAGAGCTATGGCGTGGAAAGCTCAGGCAATACAGAGAGATGCACAAGCAGAGTAGGTTTGATGAATTGCCTAAGATGTGTAGAGAATGTGCCGATTGGCAGTCCTCCTATGCAGAATATTCTATCTCTCAACTATAATACAATTTTCAATATTTTGTAACAAATATTCTCCATAAGATATTTTTAAATATATCATTTTTACAAATATATAGTTATTTATGTGTGGTATTTGCGGGTTTACTGGAACCAATGGTAAAGACATACTAATCTCAATGACCAATGCCGTGATTCATCGCGGTCCGGATGAAGATGGGTACTATAGCAATGGCAAGATCAATCTCGGTTTTAGAAGATTAAGCATTATTGATGTTGAGACCGGTCATCAACCTGTGCATAACGAAGATAATTCCATTTGGGCAATTTTTAATGGTGAAATTTATAACTTTCTAGAATTAAGAGAGGATCTGGGGAAAAATGGACATCGGTTTTATACCGATCACTCGGACAGTGAAGTTCTGGTTCATTTATATGAGGACTACGGACATAATTTTGTAAATTTGTTAAATGGAATGTTTGCTATTGCTTTATGGGACGGCAGAAAAGAAGAATTATTGCTTATCAGAGACCGAATGGGGGTAAAACCCATTTTTTATGCTTTAATCAATGGAAATATTGTGTTTGGCTCGGAAATAAAATCAATTCTTGCCCATCCTGATTATACACGCAGTCCTAATCTTGAATCACTCTCCCATTACTTGACATTTAAAAATATTCCCGCCCCTTTCACGGCTTTTAAGGATATCAATTCCCTTTTACCGGGAGAGATGCTTTTTTATTCCAGAGAAAATATTAAAAAAAACAAGTGGTGGACAATAAGTTTTAAGGAAAATGAACATTATCGAGAGGAAGAGGTGAAAGAAAGAATCATTGAATTATTAGTAGACTCAACCAGACTAAGGATGAGATGCGATGTTCCTTTTGGAGCTTATTTGAGCGGAGGGATGGACTCCAGTACAATAGTGGCTATAATGGCAAGATTTACTGATAATCCAATAAAAACGTTTTGCCTGGGATATGAAGATGATTTGAAACACAAAGAGGCTGATTTATATTTTGCCAGAAAAGTTTCTAGTTTGTATGGAACAGAACATCATGAATACATTATGTCCCACCAGGAACTGATGGATGACATAGAGGATGTAATAAAATCATTTGATCAGCCTTTTTCAGGAACTATCTCTACGTTCTTTTTATCCAAGCTAATAAAAAAGCATGTCAAAGTAGCACTCTCAGGAGATGGTGCTGATGAACTCTTTGGCAGTTATTTAACCCATAGAACTGCACAACCGATTTATTATTACAATTTGTTATATAACAAAATTAAATCTGGTCAGTTGAATGAAGACGAAAAGAAACTATTAGCCCCCTGTGATATGGATTATCTGGACAAACTGTTTAAAGTGTCTTATGGAAATGAAGCAAAATGGAAGTATAATCTTTGTCTATTCACAGATAATGAGAAAGAAAATTTATTTAATGGTGAAATTAAGAACTCATTTAAGCTCCTTAAAAAACAATTTAACAAGCTTACCGCTAGAAATCCACTTAACAGAATATTGGAAATGGAATGGAACACTCAACTACCTGATCAGGTTTTGGCCTTTGTAGATTTTCTATCTATGGCCCATTCTGTTGAAGTACGTTCTCCTTTTTTGGATTATAGGCTGGTTGAGTTTGTAGCTACTATTTCCGGCAAAATGAAAATAAAAGACGGCAATGTGAAAGATATTTTAAAGAAAGCTGTGGAGCCTTTACTTCCTGAAGGTATTACCAGGAGAAAGAAAGAAGGATTCGTTTTGCCCATTTATGATTGGATGGCAGTCAAGATGGTAGATTTTTGTAAAGAAGTACTTTCAGAGAAAAATCTAAATAAGCATGACATATTAAATTTTCATGAAACAAAAGTGATATTAGACAACTATATTTCCGGAAATAGAAGGTTAGCAGGTAAGGTCTGGAATTTAATGATGTTACAACTATGGCTGAAAAATTACTTTGGATAAAGCAAAATACGGTTTTTTATTTCAATAAAAGATTTTAACAATTCAAATTGAAGGTTCGATGATGAAAAAGATGATTATCCTGGGAATAAGTGATCTTGCCCGATTGATGTATTATTATTTCATAAATGACAGTAAATATGAAATAGCCGCATTCACAGTTAACAAAGAATATATAGAAAATGAGAATCCTTTTTTAGGACTTCCAGTTGTACCTTTTGAAGATGTGAAAAATAAATACCCGCCAAATGATTACCTGATGTTTATAGCTATTGGATATAAAGAAATGAGAAATAGAAAAGTACTTTACGATATTGCAAAAGACAAAGGCTATGAACTTGCAAATTATATTAGCAGTAAGGCAATTATTTATGACAATCTTGAAGTAGGTGAGAATAATGTAATAATGGGAAATGTTCAGATTGAACCATTTGTTAAGATAGGAAATAATAATATATTTTGGTCAGATACACTCATTTGTCATGACACTCGAATAAAAGACCACAATTTTTTTTCAGGAAAAACACTTGTGGGAGGTTTGTGTAAAGTAGAGAATGGATCATTTTTAGGTTTTAATTCTACTGTAATTCAAAAATTGAATATTGCTGATGAATCTTTAATAGCAGCAAAGAGTTTACTACTGCATGATACTGTAAAATATGGCAAATATGTTGGCATTCCGGCAAAGAAAACAGAAGAACATAAGAAAGAAGGCATAATAATTTCTGATTGAAATGTAGAAAAGAAGTTTATGGCTATGCACTTAACTGAAGTAGTTAAGTCGTAACTATTTAATCTTAAAGAAGATAAGGTTGTTTATAGATAATATTGCTTTATTTCGCCAAGTTTCCAATTATTAAAGCTTTGTGACAACCTTACTTCAGTGAAGTACATAGGCATAAAGAAGTTTTTGCGCAATCAATGATTATTTCAGTTGAATATTTAAATAGTTGTTTGGAGTAGTTCTCATGAAATGTGTTATTCACCAGCCTTCCTATATACCCTGGCGTGGATACTTTCATCAAATTTATAAGGCAGATATTTTTATATTCTATGATGATGTACAATACGACAAGTACGGATGGAGAAACCGAAACAAAATAAAAACCTCTCAGGGTAGCAAATGGTTAACTATTCCTGTACTTTCAAAGAACACATTGTCCAAAAACATTATATTAAAAGATATCCGCATTGATTTGAGAAGCAAATGGAATATTAAACATCTAAATACTATCAAATATTCTTATGCCAGATCTCCATATTTTAAGGAATACGTTCCTATGCTTGAAGAAATGTATGCTAAATCTCCTGAATTATTAGTAGAATTTACTATTAAATGGACAATTGAAATAGCCAAAAACATCGGAATAACAAGTACAAAATACCTGCGCTCTTCTGATTTAGGGATTTCAGGGCAAAAAACAGAACGATTAATAAGTATTCTACGAAAGATAGGAGCTTCGCATTATATTTCGGGGCCTACGGCAAAAGATTATCTGGACGAAAATCTTTTTAAGTCTGCTGGTATTAGTTTGGAATATATGACATATAATTTTTCTGAATATAAACAGTTATACTCACCGTTTGATCCACATGTGTCTATATTAGATCTGCTTTTAATGCATGGGCCAAATGCATCGCATTATATTTGGGGAGATGAAAAAGAA
>CAKKPF010000156.1:0-462 GCA_919901575.1 Candidatus Brocadiaceae bacterium | reverse complement strand
GAATAATTTGAGAAATATTCATACATAAAAAGAATATACTATTTGCGAACCTTAGGTGTTAAAAGTCCAACAGGAAAGCTACAGTCAAATGGATAGATAAGCATCTGATAGAAAATATTTAGATAATAAAGAGATCATTCTACTCTTTTGTCAGGATTTGGGCTGTCATATCTGTTTTTTTATCAGATGCGTCTTCTGTCATATTAGTGGTGAAATTCTGTTCTTTAAATATTTTCCGGCTGCAAACCCAATAGGTATAGATCTAAAAACAAAGCTGTCATTTTCGGAACCCTGGTTTTCCCATGGCCAGCCTCTTTGTCATACAGGAAGGTGTGGCATTCCTCTTTCGCAAGTTTTCTTCTCACCGCTTTTACTGCTCGACTTCAATGTTGCATAGAACTTAATTAAAATATTTATGTGATTCTGGAATTTCCTCAACTTTCCACTATATTCCTCTTCATT
>CAKKPF010000155.1 GCA_919901575.1 Candidatus Brocadiaceae bacterium | reverse complement strand
CCGGCGGCGCTACTGTTTATGTAACGAGGTCACCGGGAGTAGAGGCGTTTTTGCCTATTGGAGCCTTTATGGGGCTCAAGTATTTTCTCGGTACAGGGAAGGTTGACCCTTTGCATCCGGCAGGCTTTGTTATTTTTGCGTCTATTCTGCTAACCTCTTTTCTCTTTCAAAGGGGTTTTTGCAGCTGGATATGTCCTGCCGGTACAATATCGGAATGGGTGTGGAGATTTGGAGATTGGATAAAATCTAAATTCAACAAGGGAGTTAGATACTGGGCAGAAGCATTTCCTGTAAAACTTACATGCGGCCTCAGCATGATTTCTACTCCGATAGTTGCTTTGATGCTCCTTGATGTTATAAGTTTCGTATCATTCGGTTCGCCAAATATGAAGTTTATTTATCCTTTTATGATTGCGGCCATAGTCATACCTTTTGCTCTTCCAAGGAAAATATGGCAGGCCCGTGTGGAGGACTCTATTGCGCGTGCGTGGAAATACTCTATCTTCGCTTTTTTTGCAGTTACTATTTTGATTAAGATGCCTGTACAGCAGCTTGAAATGATGTTTACGAATGTTCCGTTTATGAAAGTTGCGGATGTCAGGATGCTGAAATTTTTTACTAATATGTCAATGCTTGCGATCATTATCTTATCGGTTATTGTTGTTTTCTCCATTTTCAGCAAGAATTACTGGTGCCGTTACTTTTGTCCTTACGGCGCCATGATTGGTATTTTAGGATGGGCCAGTGCATTTAGAATAGTTAGAAACAAGAAAACATGTATTGATTGCAGTAAGTGTACAATTGCCTGTCCTGTACATATTGAAGTGGAGAAAAAGAACGTCGTTTATAATGTAGAATGCCTGGGATGTTACGACTGCGTTGATTCGTGCCCAGTAGACGACACTCTTGATATGAAGCTTCTGGGATATAAAAAGAAGATACATTATGCTGTTTATGCCGGTTTCGTCGTTGGTTTATTTGTAGTATTTATGAATACGGCAAGAGTTACCGGATACTGGTATAATAATGTGTCATTGCAGGAATACATGGAAAGGATCTCAGACTTAGATAATCCTAAGTATGAACATAAACAGGGAGAGTTTGCAGTTGAATAAAAGTAGCCTGTCCCCTTTTATTCATTTCTATGTTAAACAAAAACAACATTTTTCATGATTTGATAGTAGAGGTAAGGGCATTAACAGAATCTCACGATCCTAGTCTGCTTTTCGAGGATCTCCATACAGATTTGCTTGATGGCGAATATCATTTTACAACATCAAGGAAAACACTGTTTATGATGAGCAGGGTTATCGAAGATTCTCTGAAGTTACATAAAAAACGGTGTTCCTTATATTCCGGATTTCAGGAATTAAGCAGATTTAAGGAACACAGTGAAAGATACACAAAATTAGCGGGCTATGCTGATCAAATATTTGTTATAGGCATTGCAGACTCACCTATTGACAAAATAGCGGATAACGTTCATATCCTGACAAAGAATGCGGACATAATTCGCGAAAACTGGATATCAATCATTAAAAATCACAATATTCATATTACGCTGATAGCACAAGAGTTACCTTCTCAGAAACATCACGAAGGGTATGTTGGCTTTTACACAAACAGTAAGTCTCTTACGGAAAAAGCCGTAAATATATTAAATGAAGAAAACATACTGAGTGATGCCAAAATCTCTGACAAACAAACCTATTTTAATATTTAAATACATAGTGCGGCAAGTCGTGGCCAAAGTGCCAAAAATTCCTGAAAAAAGATTTTACAGAGATAGTTAATAGTATAATGTCGATTCCTAAAATAACCATTCTTGCCATAGGCCCTCACCCTGATGATGTCGAAGGGGGTATGGGAGGTAGTATAATAAAATTCCTGAAACTTGGCCATGAAGTTCATATTGTCGACCTTACAAATGGGGAGCCCACACCGCATGGTACTCCGGAAATAAGGAGTGAAGAGTGCAAAGAGGCAACTGCTTTACTTGGCGTAACAGGCAGGATAACCCTGGACCTGCCAAACCGGTATCTTTTTGACAATGTTGAATCAAGAAATAAGGTAGCCGAGGTTATTCGCAGAGTGAGACCGGACATCATGTTTCTACCCTATTGGGAAGATGCTCACCCGGATCATATACAGGCAACACAGATAGGTGA
>CAKKPF010000154.1 GCA_919901575.1 Candidatus Brocadiaceae bacterium | reverse complement strand
TTGATGATGATAAATTGATGAATGTCGTTCAATATAACAAAAAAGAGATTGGAAGTTATATTTATTCACAGATGAAGCAACATTTTTACTTTGAAGCGCCAAGCTATGAAAAACCAATGGTAAAGCCTTTTACAAGGATTGAAGAACACAATTTTTCAAAATATACAAAAGACAGTATCTATCATTTTACAGATACAATCACCCCAACCAGCGCCATTCCAAATAAAGTATTCAGGGGTTTTAAAAGAGCGTGTCATCCCCTTTATAAATTCGCTTCTAAAACTGAAAAAGACTTTGTTGTTATATTAGAGCAGGACAGAGCAGTTCTTAAGTGGCTAAGACCTGCATCTAATCAATTCCACATATACTGGAAGCACAATTCGCGGCAATACAACCCTGATTTTGTAGTGGAAACACAAGATGCTATTTATCTTATAGAAACGAAGAAAGAGATGGATATTGAATCGGCAGATGTTCAGGAAAAAGCCCAGGCAGCGCTACAGTATTGCCGTCATGCAACAGAATTTACTACCCAAAATGGAGGAAACCCCTGGAAATATGTCCTAATCCCACACAACGCCGTAATGCTGAACATGAGTTTTGATATGCTGGCTAAGCAGAATGAATATAAGGGGTTATAAATACCAAAGAGTTTACAGATTATTTTTAAAAAATGACCAGAATGAATGAAAATAGACTTGAAAATAGTCATGAGATTTAAAAAGTTTAATGAAAGTTAGTATTCAGGCTTCAAAATATGAAACAATTATTGATAGCGTTAATTATGTGTGTAATGTTTACGGGACTTGTTTCCTGCAAAAAACCTGAGGAAGGGAAAGTTGAAATGACTCATGCATACGAGGGAAAGGATGAAACTTTAGGACAGGCAATGAAAAGTGCGTCCAGGGATTTGAGGAGGTTGTCAATATCAATAGAAAACAGGGACTGGGTTGAAATAGAGATGTGGGCAAAGGAACTGAAAGAGGGCATTGGTTATAGTTGTGTTGAATTATATATGAAGGAACATCGCGGCGTTTCAAGTGAATTTGTTATAATGGGCAGCAGGTTTTATGACTCTTTAAGGAATTTGAACTTGTTATGTAAGGAACATGATGCGAAGACTATAGATGTTGAATTTAGCAGACTGCTAACGACTTGTGATGATTGTCATGAAGTATACAAAGAGAAGGAGGATCTGCCATTAACATTACGAAACGATTTATAATTGCAGAACAGAAAGATGAAACAGATATTGACAATTTCTCTGATTATGACCGTAATGCTTGCGGGGCCAGTTTCCTGCAAAAAGCAGGAAGAGGTTGGGGTTGAAGAAATACAGGCATATATGTCAGAGGAAGACACATTAGGGCAGGCCATGAAAAAAACCTCCAGAGATACCAGGAGATTGGCAAGAGCTATAGAGTCCAAGGACTGGATAGAGATAGAGATGTGGGCGAATGAACTGAAACAGGGTATCGGCGTTAGCTGTGTAAATTTATATATAAAGAACCACCCCGGTGTATCGGGTGAGTTTATTATTTTGGGTGATAGATTTTACAATGCAACGAATAGATTAATCCTGTCTTGTAGAGAACGAGATACAGAGATTGCAGAAGCACAGTTTGATAAAATGATAAAATCCTGTGATACATGTCATGAAGGATATAAAAAGAAAAATAATGAGAGCAGCGAGTGAGCTTTTCCTTACACAAATATTTCTTTTTTACTTCACTAAATAAAGTTTTGTAAGCAGAATTTATTCCTCTTCTTCTTCTTCAGCCTCATCATCAGCTTCTTTATGGTCTTCATTAGTTGCCTTTTTTTCTGCTTTTTTGTCAGTGGCCTCCACAGCTGCGACTGGGCCTTTCATTGTCTTTAAAACACTTCCTGCGCCAATAAGGAATGCCGCTGCTGTTATGATGACCGCAACCAGGCAGAATAATCCACCAAGTTTACGTACCAAATTACTCGTCATTATTTCGTCTAGTTTTTTTAAAAGGTCTCCCATTAGAATCTCTCCTGAATTAATTTTTAGATTTTAAAGAATGTGTTTGGAAATTATACATTTTCAATAGCAAAATTCAAGAGATAATTCTTAAATTTCATCAGGTAAAATCTTAAGTGTATCCTTGAATTCCAAAGCCACGCACAGTCTGCTACCACGTCCGGTAACGTATTCTATACTATTTCTGACAACGCACCCCTGTCCGTAAAGTTTGATCTTTCTTTCTTCAATACCAGGTGTGGTAGTGAATGCGGTTATTTGTATTGGAAGTGTTGTTCCGGGGGCGAATAAATCTATGTCGTTTGTTATTACTTCAAAATAAACTCCACTTGCACTAACGTTTATCGTCTTACCATTTTGACCGGGTAGAGATATTTGTAATGATAGATTTAATCTTTCATTAATCCTTTTATCAGAATCTTTCTCTTTGGCCTGCATCTTGTTTCCTGCCTGCGAATAAGATCATAACCCCAATTCCTTGAGGATCTTAAACCTTTTTTGGTTCATCATAATAAAAATAGCCATTGTTAGTAGGGACTTAAGTGGTATGAATATCTTTGCTTTATCAAATGATTCTAACATTATATTATCGTCATATCTAGAACATAGTTTAATAAAAAATCTCAAGAAATACATTCAACGCCATATCGTATTGATATAAAACCAGTTATGTTGCTTTTTATAAATATTACTGTTCTTGTTTCTAAAAGATAACTCTATTACGTGTCCTCCGTTTAACAAGTTTCCGGTTTATTTCACGCAACGAAACCCTACGCCCATATTCCCAAGCTTAGGGCTCATCGTTTTGCGTGCGGTACATCGCAGTAGAACACCGACATTGGCAAATCTGGAACCACCACGGATTATCTTTTTATCACCTTCCTCCGGCCCTATTGGATTTCTATTGGGACTTTTGTTGTAATAACGCATATCTCCCCAGTCAGCACACCACTCTGCAACACTTCCGGCCATGTCGTAACATCCGTATGGGCTTTTACCATCTTCATGGCTTCCAATTGGTTCGGGGTCTCCGATATTACATTTTCTAAATTCAAACTCATTACCCCAGGGCCATCTTCTTTCATCTGTTCCTCTGGCGGCCTTTTCCCATTCAGCCTCTGTTGGCAATCTTTTGTCTTTCCAGGCGGCATAAGCATGGGCGTCATACCAGTCTACCCTGACAACAGGATATTCCGGATGATTATAATAATCCAATTCCCAATTCAGGGGGGTATGATCTTTAATTATTGGTTCATCTTTATGGCATTTACTATGGTCTTTTGTTTTCTTTATGTAATCCAGAAACTCATAGTATTGGGCATTTGTTACTTCATATCTATCAATGTAAAATGTATCAACATAAACCTTATGTTTCGGACGCTGTTCTTCTTTTATGCCATCAATTCCCATAATGAATGGGCCGGCAGGTATTAATACCATATCACATTTTCCATTTATCCCAGGCAGAGCTTTGGTCATAACATCATTTCTTTCTTCATATTCTTGCATCAATTTGTTTTTTCTGTCTAAAGTTCTCTGTAATACGGCTATCCTGGTTATTACATTGTCAATGTCCTCTGCTTCCGGCGCTAAAGTACAATAATTTCTTAGATGTTCTATCGCCTCTTTATGCATTCCAATTTCTCCGTAAAGCCAGCCTATATTATATTGAAGTTTTGGTATGTCCGGATACAAATCGACTGCTTTTCTGTATTCTTCCAATGCCTTGTCAAATTCTCTGTTGTCAGAGAATTTATTGCCCTCATCGAAATGTTCCAGCGCCTTTGTCTGATTTTCCAGGAGTTTTTGTTCATTTATTATTCTTTCTTCAATAGTTATGAGTTTCTCGCCGTCTTCCCTGCAGAATTCTTCTCCGGGGACGCCTGCCTTTTTGCATTTAGGGCATACAGAGCTTTTCTGCGTTGCTACTAATTTGATTCCATCCTTTCCGCAAAATTTAATGTCATACGAATATTTCGTTCCACACTTCGGACATTCATTATATAACTCTGTTATAGCCTGATCTGTCTCTGCAAATGATGTGGCGGCCATAAACAACCAGCAAAACATTAAGTATTTGTTCAGGAATTTTAACATTGAAATTTTCTCCAAAAGCGAATCACAATGGGGTGAATTTTAGTAAATAGGTGCCGTAGCGGAAACCTGGTTTGCTTTTCTATGATTGCAATCTTATGATGGATGGCTAAAGGTTTCCGCTACAGATGAAATGAATTTAATTGTCTTTATCTAAATCTTGTAAGATATTCTTTATCTTTATAATTTGTCCTGAAAGTTCCGCCTCTCTATCCCTTTCTGCGTTGACAACGTGTGCAGGGGCATTCTTTACGAAACTCTCATTAAAGAGTTTTTTCCGCACAATGTCCAGGTGTGATTCAGTCTTGTTTAAACGTTCCTGCTGCTTTTTCTTCTCTACTTCTTTGTCGATAAGTCCCTTTAAGGGAACAAAAATCTGTATGTCATTTACCACTTCACTTGCAGTTGATTCAGGTTTTTTCAGATTGATGCCTGTTTCTATATTATCAAGATTTGCCATCCGGATAAGGAAGCTGTTATGGTTATCAAGTGTTTCCTTAAGTTTCTTATCATTGACAGAAACCAGAGCTTTAAGTTTTTGTTTGTTCGGTATGTTCATGTTACTTCTGATATTTCTTATAGCCCTGATCATGTCTTGAAGTAATGACATTGTTTCAATTACGTTTTTCTTGATTTTTGCCGCGTCTTTGCATGGCCATTGACTTATCATCAGGCTTGCATTCTTCATTGAATCAACGAAGATCGCTTTATTTTGGGTAGCCATACTTTTTAAATGTTGCCATATTTCTTCGGTTATAAAGGGGGCAAATGGGTGCAGCAAATGAAGCATGTTATTAAGCACATACACCAATACTTTCTGTGCCGCCATCCTGCTTTCCTTATTATCAGTATTGTAAAGTCTCGGTTTGATTATCTCCAGGTACCAATCACAGAAATCATTCCAGATAAATTCATAAAGTGTCCTTATGGCCTCATTGAACCTGTACTTCTCCAGGGAGATTGTGCATGTTTCTGTAACTGAATGCAGACGGCTTATTATCCAGGTATCTTCAAAGAGATAGTCATCATCTGTGATTTGTACGTCAGGCAATCCATCAGATTGTAGATTCATTATCGTAAATCTGGCGGCATTCCATACCTTGTTAATAAAATTTCTTCCCATCTCAAACCTGTTTTCATGGAGCTTTACATCCTGTCCCTCGACAGTCAGCATTATTATGGATGTCCTGACCGCATCTGCGCCGTATTGGTTAATCATCAGCAAAGGGTCAATACCGTTGCCCAGAGACTTACTCATTTTCCTTCCAAGTTCATCGAGTATGGTGCCATGTACGTAAACATCCTGAAAAGGGACTTTGTTCCTGATTTCCAGCCCCATCATTACCATCCTTGCCACCCAGAAATATATGATACCCCTGTCGGTTACGAGTGTAGACGTCGGATAGTAATATTCCAGTTCCTTCGTTTCTTCAGGCCATCCCATTGTTGAAAAAGGCCATAGAGCGGAGCTGAACCATGTATCCAGAACATCTGTTTCTTCGGCCAACTTATCATTACCGCATTTTGAGCACTTATCAGGAGTCTCACGGGTAATGATTATTTCATTACAACTTTCACATTGCCAGGCCGGAATCCTGTGACCCCACCATATCTGCCTTGAGATACACCAATCCCTCACGTTTTCCAGCCAACTCATATACACCTTTGTCCATCTTTCGGGATAGAAACTGACGTTTCCATTATTCTGTGCTTTAATTGCCGCATCTGCCAGAGGTTTCATTTTGATGAACCACTGGTCAGAGAGATATGGCTCGATAACCGTTCTGCAGCGGTAACAGTGTCCTACTGAGTGAGAATGTGGTTGAACCTTCACAATATGTTTTTCTTCTTTAAGTTCCTCGACTAATGCCTCCCGGCACTCATATCTGTCCATACCAATGTAATTTCCCGCGTCGCCTTTTATAGTGCCGTCTTCGTTCATAATTGTAACTGATTTTAGATTATGTCTCTTTCCGATTTCGAAGTCGTTTGGATCGTGTGCGGGAGTTACCTTTACTGCCCCTGTGCCAAATTTGGGATCAACAGCTTCATCTGCAATAATGGGTATTTCGCGTCCTACCACTGGGAGTATGAGAATCTCTCCAATCATTTCCCTGTATCTTTCATCATCAGGGTTTACTGCAACGGCAACATCGCCCAGCATCGTTTCGGGGCGTGTTGTTGCAATTGTGATGAAGAGGTGAGGTTCATCCCGGAAAGGATATCTGATATACCAGAGATGTCCTTCGTGGTCTTCATGTTCTACCTCATCATCTGAAAGGGCGGTAAGGCATCTCGGGCACCAGTTAATGATGTATTTTCCTTTATATATTAGCCCTTTCTCATATAGTTTAACAAACGCCTCTTTTACGGCTTTTGATAAACCTTCGTCCATCGTAAATCTTTCCCTTTCCCAGTCACACGAACAGCCTAGTTTTCTTAATTGTCTCAGGATTTCTGAGCCGTATTCGTTTTTCCACTTCCACACTTCTTCAATAAACTTTTCACGTCCCAGTTTATGGCGATTCGAACCCTTTTTGGCCAATTCCCTCTCAACGACATTTTGTGTTGCGATGCCTGCATGGTCAGTTCCCGGCATCCACAGTGTATTAAAGCCCTGCATCCTCCGCCATCTTATAATTATATCCTGTAATATATTATTGAGCGCATGTCCCATGTGTAATACACCTGTTACATTTGGCGGAGGAATTACTATGGTAAACGGCTTTTTGTCGGGGTCAGGTTCGCAATGGAAGAAGCTGCCTTCTTCCCAGAAACGATACCATTTGTCTTCGACTTCACCGGGATTGTATTTTGTTGGTATCTCAGTTTCCATCTTCATCCTTCAAAAGTTTATATTCAATACTTTCAACAAGCGCCTGCCAGCTTGCTTCAATCAGATTTTCCGATACTCCGACTGTGCCCCAGATATCTTTGTGGTCGCGAGATTCGATTATGACCCTTACCTTTGCAGCGGTTGCTTCTTTAGGATTGATAACACGTACTTTGTAATCCATAAGCTGCATATCTGCAAGGGAGGGATAGAATTTTTCAAGGGCTTTCCGTAATGCGCCGTCCAGGGCGTTTACCGGGCCATCCCCATCGCTGACCGTCAGTTCCTCTATGCCATTAACCTTTATTTTAATAGTTGCACGTGTAATTAATTTCCCGTCTTTTCCTCTTTCTACAATTACCCTGAAATCTTCAAGATCAAAGAAGCCTTTATGCTTGCCTATTATTTTCTTAACGAGGAGATCGAAAGAACCTTCTGCAGACTCAAAATGATATCCCTGGTTCTCCAGGTCCTGGACTTTCTTAAGAATCTTTTGCATTATTTTCTGGTTGTGCTCAATTTTGTATTTTTCTATCTTTTTCAGAATATTTGAGCTTCCGGACAGTTCAGAGATTAATATCCTTCTCTCATTCCCAACCGTTTCAGGTTCTATATGCTCATAGGTTTTCTTATTCTTTTGTATTGCGTTTACGTGCAAACCTCCCTTGTGCGCAAAGGCGCTTGAACCGACAAAAGGCTGATTCGGCATGGGAACAAAGTTTGCCACCTCGTTGACATATCTTGATATTTCTGTAAGTTTTTTGAGTTCAGAATTACCAAGACACCTGAATTTATTCTTCAAAACCAGATTAGGGATTAACGAACATAAGTTCGCATTGCCGCATCTCTCTCCAAGTCCGTTTATTGTCCCCTGGACATGCCTGACTCCGGCGTTAACGGCCGCAAGGGTATTGGCAACTGCCAGTTCGCAGTCGTTGTGCGTGTGTATACCCAGAGGGATCTTTATCCTGCTTATGGCATTTCCGGTAATCTTTTCTACTTCATGTGGTAAACATCCTCCGTTGGTATCACAAAGGACAATTGTATCAGCGCCTGAGTCCTGTGCTATTTTCAAAACTTTTAATGCATATCTTGAGTTATTCTTGTGGCCATCAAAAAAATGTTCTGCATCGAGAATAACCTCTCTTCCTTTTGACTTCAAATACTTGACTGTTTCAGAAACCATCTTCAGGTTTTCATCCAATGATACCCTGAGAACCTCGGTTACATGAAAGTCCCAGCTTTTAGCTACGATTGTTACGACAGGCGCTTCCGTTGAGAGCAGTGCCTTTAGGCCGGGGTCTTCTGCGGCCTTCTTATTTGCCCGTTTTGTGCTGCCAAAAGCCGCAATTTTAGCGTTCTTCATTGAGGTCTTTTTGATCTCTTCGAAGAAACTCTTATCTTTGGGATTTGATAAAGGGTAACCGCCTTCAATATAATCCACACCAAGATCGTCGAGTTTAAGGGCTATTCCGAGTTTATCCTGTAAAGAAAAGGAGATACCTTCTGTCTGACTGCCGTCACGCAGCGTTGTATCGTATAATATTATTTTCTCTCTGTTTTTCATGGTATCTAAGTGAAAAATAATTCAGGCATTTTTGTCTTTAAATTTATATAAAATAAGGGTAAAATCACGCTTGATTATTCAAAAATTTAATATTACAGCGCTAAATTGTCTTGTCAAGTACAAACAATTTTGTGAATTTTATCAATAATACAGAATAGCGGGGGCGAGTATGAAGGGTTTTCACGGTAAAGATTCAGGCTCTGCAGGTATGCCGGAAGGAACTATCAAGGAAGTTTATTCACGTATAAAAGAACATGGACATGGCAAGGTTTCTCATCAATATATGAAGAATACGCAAAACCAACTGCGCCTTGTATTCTGGGAAACAACTGCCGGGTGCAATCTGGAATGTATCCACTGCAGAAGGTTAGACGTCAGCACACAGTTGGCAAATGATGATTTGACAACGGAGGAATCCTATGAACTCGTTGATGCCATAGCCGAAGCGGGTAACCCAATCCTAGTCTTAAGCGGAGGAGAGCCGCTATTTCGTCCTGACATATTCGATATTGCAAAACATGCAGTAAAAAAAGGTTTAACTGTGGCATTGGCTACCAATGGTACATTGGTGGATGAAGCCATGGCTAGGAAGATTGTCGATGCCGGAGTATCCAGGGTCTCCATAAGCCTCGATGGCGCTGATCCAGAGACCCATGACAATTTCCGAAAATTGAAGGGATCGTTTGAGATGGCAATCAAAGGCTTCAATCATTTAAAAAATCTGGGAATGAGTATGCAGGTCAACTGTACGATTGCGAAACACAATGAAAATCAGCTTCGTGACCTGTATAACCTCGCTGTAAAACTTGGCGCCGAGGCAATTCACATTTTTATGCTCGTTCCGGTTGGCTGCGGGGTTGAAATAGCCGAGGATCAGATGCTGCCTGCGGAAAAGTATGAGGAACTCCTTAACCTTTTCTATGATTTATCCAAAGATGCAGTGATCCAGACAAAGGCGACTTGTTCGCCTCACTATTTCAGGATAATGCGGGAGCGGGCAAAAGAAGAGGGCATCAAAATTACACCAAAAACACACGGTATGGCAGCCATGACGAAAGGCTGCCTGGCTGGAACCGGAGTGTGCTTTGTTTCCCACAAGGGAGAGATATTCCCCTGTGGCTACCTGCCTGTAGAGGCGGGACATATCAAGAAACAGAAGTTTAAGGAAATCTGGAAGGACTCTCCGGTGTTTGCCAAGCTCAGAGAGCCGGATCTGCTGGGAGGCAAGTGTGGTGAATGCGAATACAAAAAGGTCTGCGAAGGCTGCAGGGCGCGCGCATTCTACGAGACAGGAGATTATATGGCAGAAGAGCCGTATTGTATTTACAAACCTAAAATGATGAATAAAGCATAGTTAAGCAAGGATTAATTCGTTACACCATTAATATGGAATCTATTGAAAAAGAGCATGTTGTAAAAAGAGCAAATCATATAAGGAGACTGTATGATTGGACAATACATTGGGCGCAAACACCTCACAGTACGTGGGCGCTCTTTATACTCGCATTTTGTGAATCCTTTTTCTTCCCAATACCGCCGGATGTTCTCTTAATAGCGTTAGCGGTCGCTCTACCAGCCAAGTCTTTCAGGTATGCGTGGATATGCTCTATAGGTTCTGTATTAGGAGGATGTTTTGGTTATTTGATCGGCTATGAGTTTTTTGAGTATGTTGGCAGGCCAATTATCAGTTTTTATAACATTACTGACGTGTTTGATACGGTTCGCATGTATTATCAAAGCAATGCGTTTTTTTGGATCTTGGTTGCCGGGTTTACGCCCATTCCTTACAAGGTGTTTACAATTGCGGCGGGTGTCTGTGAAGTAAACATTTTTATCCTGATTCTGGCATCTGCAATAAGTAGAAGCGCAAGGTTCTTCATGGTTGCAGGGTTGTTCTATGTATTCGGCCCAAAGATAAAGGTATTTATCGAGAAGTTTTTTAATATCTTTACCATTGTATTTGTAATACTATTAATTAGCGGATTTGTTGCTATAAAGTACCTCAAATAGTTAACTGCATTCTCTGCGGTAACTGAGTTTTTACGCAAGGAGAATTATCATGCGAAAATACCTCATATCACTTTTTCTCTTCATTTTTTGTATAACGGTTCCTTCGGTGAGTCACGCGGAAGATTATCTGGTTGGAGACCTTCCGGGACAGGGACAGAATACACATGAACCTGTAGTCGCCGGGCGTTTTTATCCCGATTCTGAAGCCGAACTCTCTAAGCAGGTGAATAACTATCTGGATAAGGCATTCGTAGAGAGTTTACCCGGTAAACCTGTGGCCATAATCTCTCCGCATGCGGGCTATCAGTATTCGGGAGCAGTTGCGGCGTATGGTTTTAAGGCAATAAAAGACTACGGCTATAAAAGAGTAATAATACTTGCCCCCAGCCATTATTCAAGATACAGGGGAGTGTCAATACTCGATGTTGAACATTACAAGACTCCATTGGGACTTATTAAACTGAATACGGGGATATGCAACAATCTTATAAATAATCCACCACTGATCGGGACATCCAGGCAGGCACATGCCAGAGAGCATTCCATTGAGACACAATTACCATTTTTACAAGTGGTACTTGGCGACTTCGAACTTATTCCCATACTCGTTGGCAGGCTTAATAACGAAGAATTTGATTTTGTTGCTGAGAAAATAAAGCCTTTCATTGATGATCAGACTCTGATAGTTGTAAGTTCTGATTTTACTCATTATGGTTACGGATATGATTATGTTCCTTTTAAAAAAGATGTGGAGGCTAATATAAGAAAGCTTGATTATGGGGCGTTCGAGCGTGTCCTGGCACTGGATTTTGACGGTTTCATCAGATACAAACAGGCGACCGGCATAACTGCCTGTGGGTTTGTGCCTGTAGCGTTATTAATGAAGATTTTGCCTGATGATGTGCAGGGGAAGATATTGCAGTATGATACATCAGGCAGCATATCGGGTGATTTTAACAGTTCCGTAAGTTATGTTTCAATAGTATTTACAAAAAGCAGTGAAAGTTCGGAAAATATTGACCAGAATCCCGGTCTAGATAATGATGAACGGCTTACCCTTCTCAAGGTCGCAAGAGATACACTGGAATGCTGTGTGAGAGAAGGAAAGAAGCCGGATCTGAATTCCGGGAAATATACAATAAGCCCGACACTGAAGGAAAAAAGAGGTGTATTCGTAACACTTAATAAGAACGGCAACCTTCGCGGTTGTATAGGTCACATACAGCCAACAGAGCAGCTTGTTAAGGCCGTAATGGACAATGCCATAAACTCTTCAATGAAAGACAGTCGCTTCAGGCCGGTTGATACAGACGAACTGGCAGAGATAGAAATAGACATTTCTGTGCTCAGTCCAATAAGAAAAATAAGCGGTGCTGACAAATTTATTCCGGGAGAGCATGGAATTATAATACGTTTGGGTGGAATGAGCGCTGTCTTTCTTCCACAGGTTGCCACAGAACAGGGGTGGGGCAGGGAAGAAACCCTTTCGCACCTTTGTAACAAGGCAGGTTTACCCTCATATGCGTGGAAAGACGAGAATATGGAATTCTTCGTCTTTACGGCAGAAGTGTTCCATGAAGATAAAATTTAAGCCGGGAATTAACGTGAAAACGAGTACCTGGATTCCCCGCGAAAGAGGGGTTATTCCTTCCATGAGAAAGTTATCATGCTTAAATTGTTACGGTTCTAAGGTTTTTTTGCGTATGCAAATCACCTGAATTAGCGACATGAGCTAAGCTCAGCTTTGCCAAAGGGAGCTAATTTATAATGGACGAAAAAGATAAAAAAGTATTGCTTCAAATAGCAAGAAAGAGTCTAGAATCTGCAGTAAAATGCATTTCCAATGATCAACCACAGGTTGAAACAATCAGTCCGGAGTTAAAGAAAAAAAACGGCGCATTTGTAACGTTAAGAACACGTGGAAGACTAAGAGGGTGTATAGGGCGAATGGTTTCCGATACCCCTTTGCACAAGCTTGTTTCTGAGATGGCTGTTTCAGCGGCAACGGATGATCCGAGGTTTAATCAAATTGAACCTTCAGAATTAAATGATCTGGAAATAGATATTTCAGTCTTATCACCACTGCAAATGGTTGAAACCCCTCTTGACTTCAAACTCGGCAGACATGGGATTTATGTAAAAAAAGGCTCTGCAACCGGATGCTTCCTGCCTCAAGTTGCTTCTGAGACCGGATGGACCAAAGAAGAATTTCTATCCCAATGCTGCAGTACAAAGGCCGGCCTGTCACCGGATGCATGGAAGGAGAAAGACGTAGAAGTCTACATCTTTACATCAGAAATCATTTCAGAGAAGAATGTTGATAGTTGATAGCAAGTTATTATACAGATCTGGATAACACCACTATTGTAATAATATCCAGAAAAATCAGATTACTATTTTATAAAGAAGTGTTGTGATGGGCAATGTTAAACCTGCCTGGCATTTATATTATTTGTATTGATTGTTACAATCTTATACTTTGCCAGTCTTTTGTCAACTCATTCAATACCAACAACATTTATGTCGAAGACGACATCTTTTCCTGCCAGGGGGTGGTTGCCGTCAAGGACTATCTGTGTGTCATCTATATTTATTATTGTCCCCGGTATGTTTTCTATTTTTACAACCATGCCTATGCTGGGTTTGAGATTTTTGGGTAGTTTGTTTTTGTCAAATTTCATTACCAGGTCTTCGTTCCGCTTCCCGTAAGCGTCTTTTGGCTCTACGGTGACCTTCTTTCTCTCATTCAGTTTCATCCCTATTACCGCCTCATCAAGCCCGCGCGGCATCTGCTCGCTACCAACCGTAAATTCCAATGGTTTTCCTTCTTTTGATCTGTCAAATACAGTGCCATCCTTAAGGCTCACTGTATAATTGATCTTAACCTTATCATCCTTTTTTACGACGGTCTTTTTTCCTTCTACACTTCCGATGACTTTGTCCGGATATCCACTAATCAGGGCTAACCCAATTATTAGAAACAACGTCAACTTAATCTTAATCAATGATTGTGTAATCGCTAAGACTTTTCCTCTCATTTCATCCCCTTCAAATTAATTATTAATTAAGGTAATACAACCTGATATATTATAATTATATCCGAGATCTCTGCAATAAGCTTCTGATGATGGTTTTTGTTATAAACATTGAAAGACGGTATACGGAGACAAGGAAATTCCTGTTTACTGCGAGTTTTAGAAAGATTATGGGTTTCTTTATCTTGTTCGCCCTCGCTATATCATATCTACTGGCTAGAGCGACAATCCTTTTAAGAGGAGTATGTTCCTCAAAATCGAGAATATCATCCAGGTAAAAAGATAAGCACTTGTAACCATTCGCTTTCTTACTATCGATTATTGATAAATCCGCCGAACTTCCGTTCAACGTAAACTTAAAGTCAACGCTGTTGCCCTTTGAGTGAAAGAACCTGAAAATGACCTTTCTACCCAGGTACTTTAACAGCCAGGTGTCTCTGAATCTGGCATTCTTTATCTCGCCTCCTACAAGGGCATGAAGGTATTCAAACATATAATTCTTTAAATCCCCAAGACTGTTTCTGTCATCATTTTTCTCGATAACGGCAACGTTTATCAACCGGTATACCGCTTCAAGTATTGTGCCCAGTATGGTGCGTTGACGGGAAGAAGAGTCTATACCGTAAAACTTTCCGTTACAATAGGCCAGCATCTTCTTAAGGGTCTTCAGGTCTATGTTGTTGGGCGCTACTACGGTACCAAAGTTATTGTACATATCCCATTTATAGCTGTTGATGGCGTTTTCCTTCTTGTATTCCTCGTAGATGCCGGTTCCGGGATATGGGGTCATTACCATAAATACGGCTTGTTTCAGTCCCACTTCTTTAGCATATTCCGGGTACCTCTTTATGTCTTCCACTGTTTCATTAAGGTGGCCGATTATAAAATAACCCTGTACTTTTATCTTATGATCATTCAATATTTCAATGGCCTTTTCACAGGTTTGCGGGTTTGTGCCTTTTCTTATCCTTTTCAATGTTTCCATATTCGGGCTCTCGATTCCGAGGCTTACATGTCTCAGGCCAATGTCATGCATCTTTTGCATTATGCGTTCTGCCCGGATAATGTCCGTGGTTCTGCTTTCCGTCCATATCTTGAAATTGGTCAGATTATTTTCTGACATGAGATCAACAATTCTTTCCATCCTGTCAACATCTGTTAACACGTTTGCATCCCATATTTTAAGTATCTTACGCTTTCTGGTGGTATGTATCATCTTTAGTTCTTCAATTACGTTTTCAGGACTTCTATGCCGCCAGCTTTTATTTACCATATCATTTGAACAAAAAGAACACTTTATCCTGCAGCCTCTTGACGTGAATACAGTGTCGAATAGATAGTCGGCTCCTTTGTTCCCGAATCTTTTTGGCCTTATTTCGCGCAGTGGATGCGGAATGCTGTCTAGATCCATGATAATGTCTCTGTTCGGGTTGTGAATTACATTGCCGTTGTCCTTGAATGACAGTCCTTTAATGTCTTTTGATGGGCCGTTATTGACAAGTTCCTTGAATGTGAGTTCACCCTCTCCCCTGATTACGGCATCAATATATGGGGATTGAAGCACTTCACCCGGAAGCGCTGTTGGATGATAACCCCCCAGGACTACATATAAATTGTGTCTCTTGGCGATCTCTGCGTATATCAGGGCATTTGTATAAGCGCCAGTCATGGAGGAGATGCCAATCATGTCTGCGGGATGGCGTCTCAGGTATTTCTCAAAATCACGTACGGGATTTGATGCATAAGTGTCAACGGGAATTGTTATTGTGTCTACATCATCTTTTACCATACCGGCAAGATAGCAGACTTCGGTTATATCTGAAAGTATCAAACCGTAGGGTATGTCTATTTTCTGAGGAGCCTTTAACAGGCAGACGTTTTTAAAAAAGCTCATTTTCTGCGATGTTTTATTGCAACTTTATTAATGGCATTCAAATATGCCTTTGCGCTTGCTTCTATTGTGTCTGTGCTCACAGCGCGGCCTCTATAGTTACTGCCTTTGACTTCCACCTCGACGCTGGCTTCTCCCAAGGCATCCTTTCCACTCGTTACCGCCCTGACACTATAATCGAGAAGTGTCCCTTTTATTCCGGTCAGTATATCGATTGTTTTAAAAATAGCGTCAATTGGCCCATCACCTTTTGTTGAATCTGCCAGAGTTTTGTCCTTCCCGATACGGAGTCTTATACTGGCTGTCGGTACAGGTCCGCAATTTATACTTAAACTGTCAAGTTCGTAAATATTTGGGGTTTCAGATTTTTCATCCTGAATTAATGCTTCTATATCCTGGTCATAGATTTCCTTTTTCTTGTCAGCCAGAAGTTTAAATTGCTGAAATGTATGTTCAAGTTCTTCATCAGGAAGATCATAACCCAGCGCCTTGACATGTTTCTTGAATGCGTGTCTGCCGGAAAGCTTACCAAGGACAATTTTGGTCCTTGGCAGGCCGATTTCCTCCGGCTTCATGATTTCGTAAGTCGTCCTTTCTTTCAGAACACCGTCCTGGTGCACGCCTGATTCGTGTGCGAATGCGTTTTCTCCTACTATTGCCTTGTTTCTCTGTATCTGTAATCCTGTCAAACCGCTGACAATCTTACTTGTGGCGATTATTTCCTTTGTTCTTACGCGGGTGGTATGCCCAAAGAAATCCTTCCTTGTCTTAAGCGCCATAACAATTTCTTCGAGTGATGCATTGCCTGCTCTCTCTCCGATTCCGTTTACGGTGCATTCTACCTGAGTGGCGCCTGCCTTTATGGCTGCGAGAGAATTAGCGACTGCCAGCCCAAGATCGTTGTGACAGTGAATGCTTATAACGGCATTTTTGATATTCTTTACATTATTTTTAAGGTTTTCTATCAAGGATGCATATTGTTCAGGCACCGCATATCCTACAGTGTCCGGTATGTTAACGGTTGTTGCTCCCGCATCTATTACGGCCTCTACAACTTCTATAAGAAAATCCGGTTCTGTCCTTGACGCATCTTCAGGAGAGAACTCTACATCGTCAACATATTTTCTTGCGCGTTTTACACCTTTGACGGCAGTCTTTATGATTTCTTCCTTTGCCTTGATCAGTTTGAATTTTCGATGAATCTCAGATGTTGCAAGAAACACATGAATCCTGGGCGATTTGGCCGCCTTAAGCGCTTTAGCTGCACATTCAATATCTTTGTCAACTGCCCGTGCGAGTGCGCAAATACTGACGTCCTGTATCTCCTTTGCAATATTACTTACAGACTTGAAATCGCCTTCTGATGTTATTGGGAATCCGGCTTCAATTATGTCAACATTCAGAATGGAGAGTTGCCTTGCTATCTGCAGTTTCTCTTTTGGGTCGAGGCTGGCACCCGGAGACTGCTCTCCATCTCTTAAAGTAGTATCGAAGATTATGATTTTTGACATAAAAACCTTTTCTGTTAAAAAATTGCGAATGAATGTAGGGGCGTATGGTTATACGCCCCTACAAATTATTTTGACTGAATCCATTTCATGAGTTTACGCAATTTTGCGCCAACCTTTTCTATCTGATGATTCTTGTCTTTTGCGACAAGCGCATTAAACATTGGACGACCGGCTTTGTTTTCGAGAATCCATTCTTTGGCAAAACTGCCATTTTGTATCTCAGAAAGTATTTTCTTCATTTCTTTCTTTGTGTCTTCATTGATTATTCTTGGCCCTCTTGTCACGTCTCCAAACTCAGCAGTATTGCTGATTGAATGTCTCATGTATGTCAGGCCACCCTGGTAGAAAAGGTCTACTATGAGTTTCAGTTCATGCATACATTCAAAATACGCTAATTCCGGTTGGTATCCTGCCTCGACAAGCGTCTCGAATCCTGCCTTGACCAGGGCAGAAGCTCCGCCGCACAATACAGCCTGTTCGCCAAAGAGGTCTGTTTCCGTTTCCTCTGCAAAGGTTGTTTCCAGAATACCTCCTCTTCCACCCCCAATACCCCCGGCATACGCCAGGGCGACCTTATCTGCGTTCTTTGAAAGATTTTGCTGGATAGCCATTAAACACGGCACGCCTCCGCCTTTAACATATTCGCTTCTTACCAGATGTCCCGGCCCTTTCGGGGCGACCATGATTACGTCAATATAGTCTGGAGGGACAACCTGGCCAAAATGGATATTGAAACCATGAGAGAATAAAAGTGTTTTACCTTTTTTCAAATGAGGCTTAATCTCATTTTCATAAACACTCGCCTGTAATTCATCAGGTATCAGTAATGCAATCAAATCACCCTGTTGTGTCGCCTTATCGGCGGACAAAGGTTTAAAACCATGCTTAACTGCCAAACTGTAATTTGGAGAGCCTTTTCTCTGTCCAACTATAACCTTGAGGCCGCTGTCACGAAGGTTTTGTGCATGAGCATGTCCTTGACTGCCATAGCCGATTATTGAAATCTTTTTACCTTTCAGAGTTTTTAGATTAGTATCTTTATCAGTATAAATCTTTGTCATGTCATTCCTTTCTATATCTATATTTGAAGTAGTAACTGTTTTGCTACGAATGAATTCCAATGTTTTCTATTATTTTACCGTCCTTCATGACAATCTTATTTCCGACTATTGTCAGTATTGCTTTGCCTTGAAGTTTCCAGCCGTCAAATGGACAGTTTCTTGCTTTCGATAAAAACTTATTAACATCAACCTTCCATTTTTTCTTCATGTCAATTATCGTTATATCAGCTTTAGTTCCCGGTGTTAAACTGCCGACCCCAAATTTATCCAATCCAAAAATTTTAGCTGGCAGAATAGTCATTTTTTCAATTGCCTGTTGTAGTGTTAAAATACCCGGACGAACCAAGTATGTTAGAACTAAACCCAAAGTTGTCTCTAAACCGATAAGCCCAAAAGGAGCCTTATCATAAGGCAGATTTTTTTCTTTTGCCGAATGTGGAGCGTGATCACTGGCAATAATATCAATGGTGCCATCAGCTAATCCCCGCCTTACCGCCTCAACATCCGCCTTTGACCTCAACGGAGGGTTGACTTTAGCATTAGTACCAATTCTTTTTACTGCTTCTTCACTTAACAAAAGATGATGCGGCGTTGCCTCTGCGGTGACTTTTACTCCTCGTTTCTTTGCTTTAGCAATTTCGTTTACAGATTGAGCAAGGCTGACATGGGAAATGTGGATTCTGGCGCCAGTCTTTTCGGCCAACTCAATATCACGCATAACAAAACGGCATTCTGCTGTATAAGGTGGATTCGTAATAGTATCAGGAAATTTTCTTTTGCCCTTTTCTTTCTCTTTTTGTCTCCTGCGGTATAATTCCGATTCTTCACAGTGAGGGTTAACTAAAATATCAAACTCTTTCCCCTTTTTAAGTGCATTAAACATTAATCTGTTTCCAGCTACAGGGTGTCCATCATCAGAGATTGCCCTGGCGCCGGCAAATTTTAATTTCTCTACATCAACTAATCTATACCCATTCAACCCTACTGTAGTAGCTGATTTTGAATAATAATTAACTATACTCTGTTTCTTGGCAATTTTTAAAAGCTGAATAAGACGTGACGGAGTATCTATAGGAGGATACGTGTTTGGCTCTGCGATAACAGTAGTAAAACCACCTGCTGCTGCGGCGCGTGACCCTGTATAAATATCTTCCTTATACTCTTGTCCGGGCTGCCTGAGATGGACATGCACGTCTACAAGGCCGGGAACTACTGATTTACCTTCAGCATCTATGACTAGAGAGTCTTTATCTTCGATGTTTTTACTAATCTTTATAATTCTGGAGCTATCAATCAAAACATCAAACACTCCTGTCTTTTTATTTGCAATATCAAGAACAGTTCCGTTTTTGATTAAAATCTTTTTATAATTAACCATTGTTGAGATTGTCCCGGTTTTCTCTGCGCACTGTATCAAATAATTCTATTTCGGCCCGCGGTTCATGGCAATTCTGCCTGTACGCGCAACCTCCTTTATGCCGAACGGTCTAAGCAGATTTAACACGGCTTCGAGCCTGTCTTCAGGGCCTGATATTTCAACGATCATGTCTTTTTGTCCAACATCTATTATCTTTCCTCTAAAGACATCTACCAACTCTATAATTTCACTTCTTTTCCCCGGTATTGCGCTTACCTTAATAAGCATCAGGTCGCGTTCAACATAATCGGATCCTGTAAAATCCGTTACCTTAATCGTATCTATGATTTTGCCTAACTGCTTTCGAACCTGTTCCAATATTGATTCATCGCCGCTAACGACAATTGTCATTCTGGATATGGCCATGTTTTCAGTCTCTCCAACGGCCAGACTTTCAATATTAAACCCCCGGCCACTGAATAAGCCGGTGATGCGAGACAGTACGCCGACCTTGTTTTCAACTAAAACAGATATTATGTGTTTCATAATAGATTAGCTCCTTTCAACTCGCCTGTGCATGTACGCATGCAGACAGGCCGCTAACTTCCCTGCCTGTCAGCAGCAATGTCATTGAATTAAGACGTAGCGGAAACCTTTTTACCCGACGGTTTGTTTGGCGGGCAGGTTTCCGCTACTGTTGATTCCTTAATTTAATTTTTTTTAAGTGACTGAGCAGCATTCATGGCCGCATTATATACCAGTTTTAACGGAAGCCCTCTTTCATCTGCAATCTTTCTGCAATCCTCATGTTCGGGAGAAATATTTTTAATGCATCCATTAAGCATGCCTACCTTTACTCTAATCATGCCGTATTCAGTCTTTACGTCAACAAATTTCCTGTATAACTTCTTACGGTTTGCCTTATATTTCCTGATGCCAAATGTAGTAGACTGTTCGAATATTATTCTCTCCACTTTTGACAGGTGTACATCATCTACAATAATGCTGATGAGCGTTCCAGGACGGGATTTTTTCATTTGTACCGGTGTTATGTAACCGTCCAGCGCTCCGGCATCCAATATCTTTTCCAGTAAGTAACCAAAATGTTCTCCTGGCATATCGTCAATGTTTGTCTCCACCATCCAGACTTCATCTTGTTCACATACTGTGATTGTTTCGCCAATCATTACCCTTAAGAGATTTGGAATCTGTGGGATTTCATGACTACCGGCGCCATATCCGATTTGTAAAAGCATAATCTCCGGGCACATTTCCACGTTTACGCCTAATGTGGTTAGAATAGCTGCTCCGGTAGGAGTTGTAAGTTCACGTTGTATATTCGTGCCTATCACGTGATGTCCCTTTAATAGTTCCACAGTTGCCGGGGCAGGGATTGGGAACTGTCCATGATTGCATTTTACAAATCCAGTGCCCGTCCGTATTGGCGAAAAGTATATCTTTTCAATCTTAAGGCCATGAATGGCAATAACAAATCCTACTATATCTATAATTGAATCAACAGCGCCAACTTCGTGAAAATGAACTTTTTCCGTCGAAGTGTTATGTACCTTTGCTTCCGCCTTTGCCAGGTTTTCAAAGATTTTGACGCTGTCCCTTTTTACACCCGCACCAAGCGTACTTTCGTTAATA
>CAKKPF010000153.1 GCA_919901575.1 Candidatus Brocadiaceae bacterium | reverse complement strand
AATGACACTAAACGCGGACAGACTTCATCACACACGGTCGAGATAAGACATACGCGCATAAAAGAAGAAAACAAACCGCCTGCCCGAAATGGTACAGGCGGGCCGAAGGAAGGCAAAAGAATCAAACTGTTGACTCAATACAAAGACGAGATAGCAGTATGTAATAAAATCCAGACCCCCTCACCTTCAAAAGAGATAATGAATACAGGCACAAATATATTATCAACAATCATGCACACTGTAGAGATTGATAACAGTCACTATGTATACTCCGTCACAGAGATACTCAAGTTCCACTTTTGCCCACAGTTATATTATTTTAATTCTATCCTGGGTTTACAGGGTATAAATGAAAGATGTTGGATTGAGCTGGATTATGTCGAAACCGAAGATGAAAACAAATTGAATGACGATGAAATACCCGGAAACGAACTTGGAAATATCGTACACCGGGTATTCAAGAAGTACCATCTTTCCCGCCTGAACCTATTCGGGCAGGCAAAAGACAAAAACGTACTCGAAGAATATATTAAAAATGAACTAAGTGTCTATGGATTGGATACAAACCAGAAAAGTATAGACCTTGTTGCGAATTGGGTAAACTCTTTCTACAATAGTGATGTTGGTAAGGAAGTTGTTTCAAGTAAACTGCATAAACGGGAAACGTCATTTATATTTAATTACCGGCATAACCTGATAAGGGGACAGATAGACCTTTTCTATTTTAACAATAAAGGTTTGCTAAAAATCATTGATTATAAGGCTAATGATATTGCCCTTGATGAAATACCTGAGAAGGTAAAGCTCTATCAACTCCAGATGCAGCTCTACGCCCGGGCGCTTGAAACGATTTATGAAAAGAAGGTTGATGAAACCATACTCTACTTCCTTGTACCCGATAAGCCGGTAGTAGTGAATACAACTGAGGATGCCTGCAAAGAATTAGACTTAACCCTGGACAACTTCTTCGCTTCACATAAGGATGGAGACTTTAAAAAGTCGAGTGGCCAGAAATGTAAGTGGTGTGAGTATGAGGGGATATGTTAGAAAAAGAATTACGATTTAGGAATTGAAGGATTTAAGTATTAAGGAATTAAAACCATATCTTTAACAGGCACACTGTAGCGGAAGGCTTCCTGCCCCCGCCAAAAGGCATGTCGGGTAAACCCGCCCGGATGAATCCGTTCGCCAGCCCGACAATCATTCTGGCGGGGACGGGGGCAGGCCGTCTACTTTTCTCTTGCCTCTTACCTATTACCTACCGTAAACTGAGTTTTTATATGTTTTGAAGGACTTATTTATACACAAACTAAGAAGATGAATAACATCAGCGCTTCAGACTTACAAAAAATATTAGATTTGTCCATAAATATTGGAACAAATTTTTTGTTGCCATGAATGAAAATAATTGTTAGTATCCCTCGGTGTTAAGTTAACAAATTTTTTTAATATTTGGATATATTCTATGGGGCTTAGTTGGGTCGGACAACTTATAGGACTTTACGAAATAGTGCTTATCGTAAGAATCGTCTTAACGTGGGTTCCTCACAATCCATATAATCCGGCGGTAACATTCCTTCATAAAATAACCGAACCGGTCCTTGAGCCAGTCAGGCGTGTAATTCCTTCTATAGGGGGAATAGATGTTTCTCCCATAGTTGTGTTTATTGTACTTCATTTTATCAAGAGGGTTTTTATTTAGGCACAACGTTATAAACATAAAAAGCCTTAACGAAACGGGGCATTTCTCTACTACATACCTGATTTCATAGCTGTTTTTATAACTTCGTCCACGCGATCAGAATTATCTGCACGAACATATATTATCATAGTCTCACACACAAAGAATCTGCAAGTTTTATTGATCAAGCATGTCTTCTTCCAGAGGTAGTTAATAGTGAGATAGAAAGGTTTTAATCATATTGAATGTAGACAGATTAATTATTATAGTTCTTGACAGCGTTGGAATCGGCGAACTGCCGGACGCTTATAAATTCGGGGACGAAGGCAGCAACACATTGGTAAATACTGCCAGGGCGGTTGGAGGCCTGAACATTCCGAACCTTGAGAGTTTTGGTCTTGGAAAGATTGATAATATACCTGGCGTCTCCAAAGAAGTTGATGCCAGGGCTTTTTATGGTAAGATGATTGAGGCATCAGCGGCCAAGGATACAACTTCCGGACATTGGGAGATTATGGGTGTTATAACAGAAAAACCGTTCCCGGCTTACCCAAAAGGTTTTCCTGACGAGGTTATTGAAAAATTTACCAATGCTATTGGCCGGCCAATATTGGGCAACAAAACAGCATCCGGAACGGAAATAATAAAGGAGTTGGGAGCAGAACATATTAAAACAGGCTACCCGATTGTATATACCTCTGCGGATAGTGTATTCCAGATCGCTGCGTGTGAGGATGTCATACCTGTAGAATCGTTATATGAAATGTGTGATTGTGCCCGGGGCATATTAAAAGGCGAACACAATGTAGGCAGGGTTATCGCCAGGCCATTCGTAGTGGAAAACGGCATATATACACGGACAGAGAGGCGGAGAGATTTTTCTCTGTCTCCACCCGAAGACACGCTGTTGGACAAGGCCGTAAGAAAAGGACTTGAAGTCGTTGGTGTCGGTAAGATTGGTGATATTTTCGCACACAGAGGACTAACGAAGGAGATACATGCTTCTAATAATCATGATGGTATTTCAAAGACGATAGAATGTATTAAGGAAGATTTTAAGGGCATTATCTTTACAAATTTAATTGACTTTGATATGAAATACGGGCATAGAAATGATCCAGACGGCTATGCAGAAGCGCTGGAGTCATTTGACCGCAGCCTGCCGGATATTGTTGATGCATTAAGAGCAAAAGATATTATCATTATTACGGCTGATCATGGATGCGACCCTACTACACCCAGCACAGACCATTCTCGAGAGTATGTTCCTCTTTTGGTTTTTGGAAAGAAATTGAATAAGCCAAAATCGCTTGGCATTCGTAACTCCTTCGCTGATGTCGGCGCTACTGTATCAGAGGCCTTGCTGAAATCCAGGCTTGATAAAGGGAAAAGTTTTTTCACAGAGTTGGTAAGCAATGGAAATTGATTTCCTCTGCTATATAAATATTTCAAGTGTTGACGTTACATTGCCGATATGTTTGATACAAAAGGAAAATTAAGATATCATTTTGTGGGGATTGGAGGAATCGGCATGAGCGCGCTTGCTCAGATTATTAACTCTCAGGGACACTTTGTAAGTGGTTCGGACAGAAGAAATGATAATAAACAGACACCGGAAATTTTTCATAAATTAGAATTACAGGGGATTAAGCTTTATCCCCAGGATGGGACAGGAGTAGAAAGCAATATGGACTTTATAGTTATCTCCAGTGCGGTGGAAGAAGATAATCCAGACTTGAGAACAGCACATCGGAACATTCAAACAATCAAAAGGTCTGAATTACTTGGCATCCTTTTCAACAATAAACACGGGATTGCAATAGGCGGCAGCAATGGCAAGACAACCGTTTGCGGAATGGCATCGTGGATTCTTGACAGGGCTGGCCATGATCCAACAGTTATTGGCGGTGGGTATGTAAAAAATTATATTACAGACACGTTTTTAGGCAACGCCAGGTTTGGATTTTCAGAAAAAGTTGTAATTGAAGCTGATGAGAGTGATGGCAGCCTGACTAATTACATGCCGAGAGTTTCAGTTATTACGGACTTATCTAAGGATCACAAGACAGTAGATGAACTTGGAGGTTTGTTCAGCCGGTTTGCCGAAAATACCTCTGACACCGTAATAATTAATGAAAGTTGTTCTCGTTTTATAAGATTTAATGATAAGCATAAAGAAGTTATCAGATACGGAGAAAGTAGTGAGGCCGATGTCAGGGTTTCTCAAATTTCTTGCAACCCTTGCGGCTCAAGATTTGAGATGCGGGGTAATGAATTTGAGGTAAATATTCCGGGAATTTATAATGTTTTTAATGCCCTTGCCGCTATAGCTGTTGCACAGACAGAAGGGGTCGCTGATAAGGAGATCAATAAAGCGTTGAGATCCTTTAAAGGCACTAAAAGGCGAATGGAAGTCGTTGGTGAGAAAAATGGGATAAAAGTGATAGATGATTACGCACACAATCCAAGGAAGATTCAGGCGGCAATTGACGCCGCAAGGTTAAGCTGTGAAAGATTGATAGTAGTGTTTCAGCCGCACGGTTATGGCCCAACGGAATTCCTGAGAGATGACTTTATATCTGCTTTTGCCGGGAAGCTTTTACCTGTCGACACTCTGTATATGCCGGAGATATTTTATGCGGGCGGAACGGCAAACAAAAGGATATCGTCGAAAGAAATTATTAAAGAGCTGAAAGATAAGGGCATAAATGCATTTTTTATTCCGGAAAGACAGGATATTATAACCGAGATTAAGCAAAGGGCAATCCCTGATGACGGCATACTGGTTATGGGAGCTAGAGATGATTCGCTGACAGATTTATGTCATGCAATACTAAATAGATTATAGGAAAATATTTAGAATATTATTGACAGCTATTGACGGTATACTTAACATAGAATTTTCCTTTCTGCTTTCCCAAGTGTTGCACTTCAGTATTGAATGTGCGAGTTTTCGTAACAATTATATATAAAAAATGAAGACTGCTTTAATTACGGGAGTTACAGGTCAGGACGGTTCCTATTTAGCCGAGTTTCTGCTAAAGAAAAATTACGATGTCCATGGTATCGTTCGTCGCAGCAGTTCAAGTAATTTTGAGAGAATTAAACATATCCAGGATGACATAAAGCTTATCCAGGGCGATCTGCTCGATCAAAAATCTCTAATTGCTGCGATAGAAATAAGCAGTCCGGATGAAGTTTATAATTTAGGAGGGCAATCATTTATCCCTATAACATGGGATCAACCGGTTTTGACGGGTGAGTTTACTGCATTAGGAGTTGCCAGACTATTAGAAGCAGTAAGGCTGGTAAACAGTAAAATTCGGTTATATCAGGCTTCTTCAAGTGAGATATTTGGTAACGTAGCAGAAGTGCCACAGAATGAAAAAACAGCTTTTCGTCCAAGGAATCCGTATGGTGTTGCTAAGTTATACGCTTATTGGATTACAGTGAATTATAGAGAACGTTATGATTTATTCAGTTGTTCCGGAATACTTTTTAACCACGAATCACCGAGGAGGAGCTTGAAGTTTGTTACCAGAAAAGTATCAAATGGTGTAGCCAAGATTAAGATGGGATTGTCAAATGAATTAAGAATGGGCAGTCTTGATGCAAAACGGGATTGGGGCTTTGCAGGTGATTATGTAGAAGCCATGTGGTTAATGCTTCAGCAGGAGGGGCCTGAAGACTATGTTATTTCAACAAGCGAAGCTCATTCTGTCAGGGAATTGGTAGAAACTGCATTCGAACATGTAGGTTTAAACTGGAAAGATTATGTTGTTATTGACCCTGAGTTTGCGAGACCTGCAGAAGTAGATTTATTATTAGGAGACTCCGGCAAGGCAAGAAATAAACTAAAATGGCAACCAAAAGTTAAATTCGCAGAATTAGTGAGGATGATGGTAGACTACGATGTTGAGAGGTATAAGAAATCATAACATTCCTCAAAGAATTATGATTAATACATTTTGGCGGGAAACCGGCTATTTTATCTTTACCAGATCGAAGACAAACTTTAATTCTTTTCCTTCAGGAGATGTAACTAATAATTTTACCTCTGAATTTTGATCCATGTATTCAATTGGGAATTTATATACACATCCTGCTACGAATGCAGGCTCCTCTGGATAAAAACTACTGGGTTCTGCAAAATCCGGAAAATACGAAAAGACCGGATATACAGTTTTATCTCCGGAGTAGAGGATAGCGTTATAGCCTCTTGCAAACTCCATATATTCACCAAAAACTGATACAGCAAAAGTCAAGCTTTCCTTGATATATAATGCCTTGAATATTTCGCTTTGAGATAGTTGCCGTCTTTCAACGGCCGCTTTCTTTGCCTTAAAAGCTACATTGTGATAAGGCGTCCATAAAGTGGCCCAACCGGCTTTTTCATCAAGGCGCACTACCCAGGGAGCGGCAAAATCTCTTGGGCTTGCCAGCTTGTTAGTTTGCCCGTATTTGATCGCTTCATTTATTTGGTTACTCGTTAAATTGACAGACATACAATAAGCTGTTTTATAAGCTAAACTCATTATGGCAAAAAAAGCCAAAACAATAGCTGTTTTTTTGTACATTCATTTTACCTCCATATTAAAATCCTTTTTCTTTTTTTATCTCTTCGTAAGCGTTATTAATTTTCTGGAACTTATCACTGGCGAGCGTAGCGAATTCATCTCCCAGATGAGAAACCTTATCTGGATGGTACTTTTTTGATAAGAGCCTGTATGCCTTTTTTATATCTTCACTAGAAGAGTTCCTGGTAGTGTTTAAGATTTTATAGTGTTTGTCGTTATCGCTGCAAAATTCTCCTCGTATTTCGAATGCATCGTCTGAGTCGATTTCTAAGTATCCTATTATGCGGTTTATCATACTTTCTTCATCGGGATGCAACTCCTTATCCGCAAATGCAGTCTTATCAAAAAAATCACCGGTTATAGTGCCAAGGATTGCTCCAAAAGGGCCTCCGAACAGAAATCCTAAACCTGCGCCAATTGCTTTACCCTTCCATTCTGCCAAAATTCAAATTCCTCCAACTTATTCCAACTTCTCACACTTTACCTGTCTTTTTGAGTACGAGATGATTTTAAGTCTTCTTGTATCTGTCGTTCCTTAATTCTGTCTTGTGCAATTTCTATATTAAATTTTGCTTCGAGCTTACTGGGATCAAGCGCTAAGACTTCCTCCCATTTTGCGATTGCTTCTTCGAATTTTTCCTGTCTATATAATTGGATTGCCTTATCCAACAGATCTTCAACAAGAGATGATTTCCGTTTTTCTTGTGTTTCCTTTATCAGACCTTCCCTGCTCTTGCCTGTATCACTTTTTTGCTCTTCAGTATCCGTAGTTTTAACGGCAACAGTTTCTGTTTTTGCACTGGAAACTTCTAGGTTTTCCAATTTTGCTTTGAGATTATTTTTATCCTTTTCAACCATTGCCAGTTGGTGTTTAATGTTTTCAAGCAAATTCCTTGTTTCTGCCAGTTCGCCTTCCAGACGGCTACGTGCCTCCTTTTGTGACGATTGTGCTGTTTCGATTGTAATCTGTTTGTTTTTTATTTGCGTATATTCCTCATTAAGCTGCTTCCTGATTGTTTCCAGTTCGCTAAGATTTTTCTTCAGTTCGTAATTTTCAGTATTTAAACTTCCCATATTGTAAGACAAAGATTCCACCTTCTCTTCCAGGATATTAATTCTTTTGGTTTTATTCCCAAAAGAGAATTTTTTGATCTGGAGACATCCTGAGTTGAGTAATACAAAGGCAGCTATAACAGTTGTAAATATGTGCCAATATTTTGAATTTGTCTTGTTCACGGCTTTTCTCCCTTTAATGTCAGGTGGTTTTTTTATTCTGATATCTTAGAATTGTTAATTGCGAGATTGCCAACTCCTCAATCTTTCTTGTCTGGTGCAGAATTTGCTCCCAGTCTTTTTCGGTTCCTGTTGCAATGCCTTTCTTCAAGCGGCTTTCCAGCTTTTTTAAATCGTTTTCTAATAACTTAAGCCTGTTTTTTAGATCTTCCATATAATTATCAGCCTCGAGTGCGTGGCGCCGAAAATACTTTCGAGTTTATTCTACTTAACATCCAACCGATGTCAAATATTTTCTACTCTTGACTTGTTTATATGAGAGGGATATAGTTTTATCATGTTGCAATTGCAAAGGCAGGTTGCTGCCGTTATCAGGGAATACAATCTATTCAGTGCAAATGACAGGGTTTTATTAGGTGTTTCGGGGGGGCCGGATTCAGTTGCTTTACTGGCTCTTATTATTGACGCAAATCGTGTAAATCCAGCTTGTTCTGACATTTTTCTCGCACACCTGAATCACTTAATCAGGGGGAAGGCATCAGAAGAGGATGCGCAATTTGTAAGCGATCTTGCAAATAAGTTTAAGCTGTCTGTCATTGCCGAAAGAAAGGATATTAAAGAAATTGCCCGTGAGCGCAAAATGTCCCTGGAAGAGGCTGCACGTGAAGAAAGATATAAATTCTTTGAAAGTGCGGCGAAAAGAGTGGGCGCTAACGTGATTGCCGTGGGTCATAATGCCGATGATAATGCCGAAACGATTCTGCACAGGATAATCCGCGGTACCGGGATTGTGGGCGTAAGCGGTATGAGGCCGAAACGAAAACTTACACCGTTTTCAACGATTGACCTTGTTCGCCCCCTGCTTTTCACATGGCGCAAAGATATCATTGCTTATTTGAAAGAG
>CAKKPF010000152.1 GCA_919901575.1 Candidatus Brocadiaceae bacterium | reverse complement strand
GAACACATGCAAAAACTTAACCGGACAATGCTGAATATTTATAGAATATTCCAAAATAAGAATCCTTTACAGAGTATTAGTATAAATGATTGACTAATCAGTTGACAGGATGTAAATTTACATTAAGCAAGAGATGTTAAAACTATTTAGCCGCAGATATGCACAGATTAACATCAATAATGTTTTTAAACTAATCTTTCTTAATCTGCGTGAATCTGCGGCAGGCACATTCCTAAATTAACTATGGCTGATTTATTTGATGCAAGGGCAAAGGCTGCAAAAAAATCTCCACTGGCCGATCGGATGAGGCCGCAAAGCCTGGCTGAATTTGTCGGACAGGAACACCTCGTCGGACCTGACAAGATTCTCAGAGGATTTATGGAAAGAAGAGAATTGGTATCAATGATTTTCTGGGGGCCTCCCGGTGTAGGAAAAACTACATTGGCCTTAATTGTCGCCAGGGCAATGGGTGTTCACTTTGTCTCTTTTTCCGCTGTGTTATCAGGCGTCAAGGATATTCGTGCCGTCATAGAAGACGCCAAACAGCAGCTTAAATATTACGGCAAAAGAACTATTCTTTTTGTCGACGAGATACACAGATTCAATAAGGCCCAGCAGGATGCCTTTCTCCATCATGTGGAAGACGGCACTATTACACTGATTGGCGCTACTACGGAGAACCCTTCATTTGAGGTCAATGCACCCCTTCTCTCACGCTGCAAGGTGTTGGTTCTGGAACAACTCTCTGCTGACAATATCAAAAGCATAATAACCAATACCTTAGCAAATAAGGAACGTGGGCTTGGCAATTTAGAAATAGCAATAGACGATGACGCCTTCAATTTTATCGTTGATCTTTCTCATGGAGAGGCGAGGGTTGCCCTGAATACACTTGAATCGGCCATAATGCTGACAAAGCCCGATAAGGAAAATAAGAGGAAAGTTACCTTAAAAATTGCACAGGAAGCCATGCAGCGAAGGGCGCTTCTTTACGATAAAGGCGGGGAGGAGCATTACAACGTAATTTCCGCCTTTATCAAATCCATGCGCGGCAGTGATCCGGACGCAGCCCTATATTGGCTGGCACGTATGCTGGAAGCGGGAGAAGACCCTCTCTTTATTGCGCGGCGTATGGTTATTTTTGCCTCTGAGGATATTGGCAATGCCGATCCATCAGCTGTTCAGGTGGCAGTTGCAGTGAAGGATGCATTTCATTTTGTCGGTATGCCGGAGGGGTGGATACCTCTGTCACAGGGAGTAACCTATCTTGCCTCTGCACCAAAGAGCAATGCCTCTTACAAAGCCTATTTAGAAGCATTAAATGATGTTAAAGAAAAAGGAGCATTGGGGGTGCCGCTTCACATCAGAAATGCGCCAACACCCCTGATGAAAGATCTTGGTTATGGAAAGGGGTACAAATATCCGCACAATCATGGCGGCCATATAGAACAATCCTATTTACCGAAGGAGCTTCAAGGCAAAGAATACTATAAACCGACAGACAATGGTTTTGATAAAGAGATTAAAAAACGAATGGCATTTTACAAAGCAAAACGAAAGCAGGCAAAATAGTACGATTTAAATCATTCAATTTTATTTTTGACCGAGCCTTAATCATCCTCAAGTTTGTCTAATTCTTTTAAGAGTTCTTCCTGTTTTGCAGATAGTTTCTTTGGCATGTCTACTATTATTCTTACTAATTGGTTACCATTTCTCCCGTCTTTTGTCTTAATTCCCTGTCCTGTCATTCTTAAGGTTTGATTGGATTGTGTGCACTTTGGTATCTTTAACATTGCTTTGCCGCTCAGGGTTGGGACTTCTATTTCTCCGCCTAAAGCAGCTTTAGTAAAAGGAACATTTGCATCGTATTGAATATCCATGCCCCTTCTCTCAAAATAGGGATGCGGCGCTATATTAACACATATATACAAATCTCCTGTGCTTCCACCCCTGATACCAGCTTCACCCTGACTGGAAAGTCTTAATGTAGCGCCGTCCTTGATCCCGGCAGGTATCTTAACTGACAAGGATCTGTCTTTAGATGTCCGCCCTTCGCCGTTACAATTATTGCATGGGTTACCAATCTTCCTCCCGGAACCGTTACAATTAGGACAGGGGTTGCTAATGGTAAAAAACCCTCCGACAGGTTTTTGCTGTCTGCTTATATGTCCTGTGCCATTACACTGTGAACATACAGTCGACGCTCCGTTTTTGGCACCTGTTCCTCTGCATGTTTCACATGCTTCATTCTTTGTGAATCGGAGCTGCTTCTCACATCCTAATGCAGCATCAGTAAAAGAAATTGTCATGTTGTGCCTGAGGTCTGAACCCCTCTGAGGCCCGCCTCTTTCTCTGTAAAATCGTTTACCAAATATATCTCCAAATATATCCCCAAAACTACTGAATATATCAGAACTGCTTTCAAAACCATGGAAACCCATATCCTCAAGTCCTGCCTGCCCCCTTAAGTCGTACATCTTCCTTTTTTCAGGGTCACTGAGCACTTTGTAGGCATTTGCAGCTTCCTTGAATTTTTGTTCGGCTTCCTTATCTCCCGGATTTTTATCCGGATGATATTTGAGGGCCAGCCTTCTGTACGCTTTCTTCAGTTCGTCATTGGTTGCATTTTTACTTACCCCTAATACCTCATAGTAGTCACGTTCTTTAACATTACCGTACACCATATTTATACCTTTTTAATTAGTCGTACATTAAGAATTCCATCGGAATAGTCTGCTTCTATTTTTTCACTGAAACACTTGGCAGGTAATTGCACTTGCCTCTCAAAATACCCGTAACACAATTCTTCTATATGGCGTGGGCCGGCTATCGTCCCGTATGGGGCAGGTCTTTCACCCCTTATAAACAAAACATCATCTTCCAAAGATATATCAATATCTTCCTGAAGTGTGCCCGGAAGCGCAACATTAAGCACAACCTCTTCTTCCGTTTCATACATATTTATCTGCGGTGTGAAAGATATTTCTTTTGTTGATGTGAAACGATTGAAGAAATCACTGAATAATTCATTCACTTCCTGTTGCAATCTTTGAAGTTCCTGCCACGGGTCCCACTTTTCTATGGCCATCGGTACTTTCCCTTATTTTAATATCACTTTGGCTGATTAAGAACGGCGAGTTTATTGTATTGTGTCATTTGCTACGGAAAATTTTGAGGTTTTACCGAATTCAAACTCAGATAAAAAAAGGGTGAGGATTTTCTTCCTGCTGAATTCAAGATATCCAATGCATGGATTTTTTAACTACTTAGAATTTCAACATATACGCCGACTCGATACATTCCATTTTTTCTATTGATAAGAGGGTCTCCTGGGAAACTACTGCATCAACATTTAAGACTATCATCGCCACGCCGCCAGTCCCTTTCCTGCCAAATGTCATGTGTCCTATATTTACATCCTGATCGCCCAGCATCTTACCTATGTCCCCTATCAAACCCGGTTTATCCTGCCCAAATAAAATCATGACATGGCCAATGGGGTCCATGTCAACGCGATAATCATTTATTGTCTCTATTTTAGGTTCACTATTTTTAAATACGGTGCCTGAGACAGAGCTTTCACCGTTATCTGTATTAATCCTGGCAAAAATAAGGTTAGTATAGTCCTCCGCTGCACTGCTTATTATTTCATTAATCTTTATTCCTCTCTCATCAGCCAGTATACGGGCATTTATGATATTTATGCCCTCATCTAAAACATGTTTCAACATGCCGGCCAACAGACTATCTGTTAAAGGGTGTATATTATCCTTAGAAATGCCACCGCTGTACTGTATGTCTATGGATTTTATCCTGCCCTTTACCAACTGGATTAAGAGTGATCCCATTTTCTCTGTTAATGTTATATAGGGTTTAAGCTGCTTAAATTCTTCCGGGCCTTGCACGGGCACGTTGACCGCATTTCGTATATTATTGTCCTTTAAGGCCCCTACCATCTGTTCTGCCGCATCCCTGGCTACTGCATATTGGGCTTCCTCTGTCAGGGCGCCAAGATGTGGCGTTGGAAGGACGTTGTCAAGTGTCAACAGTTTATTGCCTTCCGGTGGCTCTTTCTCAAAGACATCAATTGCGGCTCCCGCCACCTTACCACTTACAAGCGCCTCATAAAGTGCATCCTCCGAAAGTATACCGCCCCTTGCACAGTTTATTATTCTTACCCCGTCTTTCATTAACGCAAATTCACGACTGGAAATCAGATTTTCCGTATCATTAGTTAAGGGAATATGTAAAGTTATATAATCTGCTTGTTTATAAATGTCGTCAAGGTTCTTAACCAGTTGTACATTCAGCTTTGGAACTGTTTCATTCGAGACAAAGGGATCATATCCCAACACCCTCATCTCCAGCGCAATAGCACGTTTTGCGACTTCTTTCCCGACCTTACCCAACCCAATTATGCCAAGTGTTTTCCCGGAAACTTGAGTACCCATAAATTTTTTACGTTCCCACTTTCCCTCACGAACAGAATTGTATGCCTGCGGTATATTCCTTGATAAAGCTAAAAGAAGCGTAATTGTATGCTCTGCCGTTGATGTTGTGTTGCCTCCAGGGGTATTCATTACGATAATCCCTTTTTTTGTAGCGGCAGGCACGTCAACGTTGTCAACCCCGACACCGGCCCGGCATATTGCACGAAGTCTGGCTGCCTTTTCAATAATTTCCGGCGTACATTGGGTGCTGCTCCGGATAATCAAGCCGTCATACTTACCTATCTCTTTTTTCAATTCTTCCGGTGTAAAATCTGTTTTTGTTGTTACATGAAAATCCGCATTTTCCAAAATTGTCTTACATATATCCGGAAGATTGTCTGATATTAATATCTTCATGTTTTTAAATATTTATTATAAAATAATTTGATAGTATAAGAATTTCCATTTTAAGTCTATGGTAGTTAAGTCTTTAGATTATTCCAGGCGACTCAAACCTACCCGCTTCCGCCAGAATGCACGTCGCCCGCACGTGCCGGTACGGACGGGGACTGGCGAACGGCAAGGCCGGGGGAAGCCTTGATGACGCAAAATTAATGCTGGCGGTCGAACTGAGTTAAATACTAACATGCGTTTTGGTGAAAATCAAATGCAATCTGTCTCGCAAAAGCTTTAACGATTATCAATTTAATATTATCATTAAGCACAAAAACCTTTTGATTTTTAATACGAATTTTACTATATCTAAATAATAAAATGTTGTTTAGAATGAAATAGTTTTACAGTATTCTAATTCATAAAATTGACGGAGGGGTAAAATGATACTTGGTAAATTGATTTTGATTAACCACTGGTTTCATCTTTCTGCCGCAGCCCTCTTAGTAGGGGGTATGATTTTTCTCGTGGCAATATTACGGCCTGTGTTGGGAAGAAGCTCATCGGTTTCCGGGATAGGCACATTTGCAAATGATGTTCATGAAAGATTTCGTATTTATGTTGGAATATTAGTAGGGGTACTTATTGTTACTGGAATCCTTAATTCGGTTGACGGCATTATGTCTGCTGCGGAGGCTGGCTTTAGTTCAGGGTATAAAACTGTTATGCGCATTAAGGTTACACTGGCGGTTTGCCTCTTTATTATTTACGGTGTAAATGCCTTTTTGATCAAAGAAGAAAAGACGGATAAAGATTGTTCATGCTTAATCCAGCCTCCTGTTCATAAGAAAATATTACAGGTAATTGCCCTGGTATTGGTTTTTGTAATACTGTTTTTAGCTGTATCATTGAGATTTTATTAATTAACGTGAGCTAAGCTCAGCTTTGCCTGATTACTTTCTAAATAACTTCTCCAATGTCTTTCGGGCATTCAGAAAAACGCTTGACTTTCATATTAAGCAAAGTAGAATTAATTATTGAATAAATTTCTTTTTTTGCCGATAAGAAGTATTATGCATTAAAATTAATATGTATGAATTAGTTGTAGAGAAAACATTTGCCGGCGCTCACAATTTACGGGGTTACGATGGAGATTGTGAAAAGCTGCATGGCCATAACTGGAAGGTAGAAGTAACACTTAAATCGGAAAAGCTCGATGGGTTAGGTATGGTCGTGGATTTTAAGATTGTAAAAAAGACACTCGAAGAGATACTTTCTCGTTTTGATCATTCTTATTTAAATGAACTCGAAGAATTTAACCAGAAAAATCCTACAACGGAAAATGTTTCAAAAGTAATATATGATAATTTCAGCGAAAAGTTACCTCCAGAAATACTCATTACCAAAGTAAAAACATGGGAATCTGAAAATTGCGCAGCTGCATATTACGTATAAGCCGTTCTTTTACAAGTCATAAGTGAATATTAATTTAGACACTCCTATTCTTCAATTAGCTTTAGATTTTATTAACTTAAGACGCGCTGTTAAAGTAGCCAAAGAAGCTGTTGATGCAGGGGTTGACTGGATTGAGGCAGGCACTCCCCTGATTAAGAGCGAAGGGTTAGATTCTGTCAGGACACTTCGGAAAGAGTTTCCAACGAAAACGATAGTTGCTGATATGAAAACAATGGACGCAGGCCGACTGGAAATGGAAACTGCCGCTAAAGCCGGAGCAGATATAGCAGTCGTTATGGGTAGCGCACCAGACTCAACTATAAAGGAGTGTATAAGTGCAGGGAAAAATTACGGAATAAAAATAGAAGTCGATTTCCTTGGAATTGCCGATTGTGTCGAGCGTGCAATAGATGTTGAAGAATGGGGAGCCGACTTTATAGGTGTTCATACCGCTATTGACGAGCAAATGCTGGGTAATGATCCCTTTGAAAGACTTTCGAAAATTTGCTCAAAGGTTAACATCCCCGTTGCCGTTGCAGGAGGCATTAATTCTGAAACGGCTGTTGACGCAGTAAATGCAGGTGCAAAAATTATAGTGGTAGGTGGTGCAATTAGCAAAGCAACCGACATAAGAACCGCTACTGCTAATTTAAAAAAAGCTATATCAAATCGTAAACGGATAGCTGCAGATTTCTTTAAAAGGGCTGCAGACGACAATATCCATGAAATATTAGAGAAGGTTTCTACCGCAAATATATCTGACGGTAGCCACCGTCTTAAAGGAATCACCGGTCTCAAATGCATAAGTTTGGAAACTAAGATGGTCGGACAGGCAGTAACTGTTCGAACATACCCCGGAGACTGGGCAAAAACAGTTGAGGCGATAGATAAGGCTGAAAAAGGAAATATAATAGTTATTGATTCCGGTGGTATAGGCCCTGCCGTATGGGGAGAGCTTGCCACACACAGCGCAATACAGAAAAAGCTTGGGGGGGTTGTCGTAAACGGTGCAGTTCGAGATAGTAGTGAGATCAGGAAATTAAAGTTTCCTACATTTGCAAAACTGGTAATGCCAAATGCAGGAGAGCCTAAAGGTTTTGGCGAGATAGGCATAACTTTAAATATTTCAGGGATTACAATAAATAACGGCGATTGGATTATTGGCGATAGTGACGGCCTGATTGTAATACCAAAGCGTGAAGCAAAAGAAATGGCTAACCACGCAATGGACTGGTTGGAAAAAGAAAACAGGATCCGTGAAGAAATATCTCAAGGAAAGACTTCTCTTGGAGAAGTTATGGAATTATTAAAATGGACAAAAAAATAGGTACTTCAAGGAGTTGCATGTAATGAAATGTGAATCATGCAATAAAAAACTGGCGACAGTGCATCTCACCGAAATTGTAGAAAACGAGAAGAAAGAAAGGCATTTCTGTGAGGATTGCGCTCAAAACGTTACAAATCATTTCCCTAAAGCCCCTTCCCCATCTGATATTTTAACAAGTCTTATTAACCAGGTATCTCCAGAAATAAGAGAAATGTCAAAAATGACTTGCCCTGTATGCGGACTTTCTTATCTGGAATTCAGGTCTCAAGGTCGTCTGGGCTGCCCCATGGATTACAATGTTTTTAAGAAAGGGCTTCTTCCTCTTATTGAAAGGATGCATGGCAGTTCTCAACATGTGGGGAAAGTACCCCCAAATGCTGGTGCGGAAATTATTAAGAAAAATGAAATGATCCAATTACGTAAGGAATTAAATGAAGCAGTAGAGAAAGAAGATTACGAAAGAGCTGCTGAATTAAGAGATAAAATTTATGAACTTTCAGGAAATGTTGAAGATGGAGATTAGAGATCTTTCAGACAAAACTGGTGAGTGGCTTAGGGGCACAGGCAAGGAATCTGACATTGTAATAAGCAGCAGAATCCGTTTGGCGAGAAATATTACGGGATATCCTTTCCTTTCCCGCTCTAATTTAAAACAAAGAAAAGAAATAGAATTCTTACTTAGAAATACCATAATCGAAAGCAGTATAGCGCAGGATATTTCTTATGTAAATTTAAACAATGCGACTTCCGTTGACAAGTTATTTTTGGTTGAAAGACACCTGATTAGCAAAGAACATGCTGCGGGTGAAGGAGAAAGAGGTGTCGCATTCGGGAAATCAGAAACTATTAGTTTGATGATAAACGAAGAAGATCATCTCAGAATCCAGGTAATCCACTCAGGTTTCGAACTAAATGATACATGGGAAACCACTGATGAAATTGACAATATCCTGGGGAAAAGGTTAAATTTTGCATTTTCTGCAAGGTTTGGATACCTGACTGCATGTCCGACAAACGTTGGTACAGGCATGCGAGTTTCTGTAATGCTACATCTCCCGGCGCTTGGCATGACGAAACACATTGAAAAGGTTTTTAACGCAGTAGGCAAACTCGGGTTGGTAGTCAGAGGCCTATATGGAGAGGGTACTAAAGTCTCTGGAGACCTATATCAAATTTCAAACCAGTTTGCATTAGGAAAATCTGAGAAGGAAATAATATCCATAATTGAAAGTGTAATACCCCGCATTACAAGCTATGAAAGGATGGCCAGAAAGGCCTTAGTTTTAGAAAGTAAAGACCAATTGGAAGATAGAATTTGGCGGTCTTATGGTATGCTTAAGGCTGCTCGAATGATTACGTCTGAGGAAATATTACAATTACTTTCACAGGTTCGTATGGGCGTCAACATAGGCTTGATAGACAATATTGAGATACAAACCCTTAACGAACTCTTTGTCCTGACACTTCCGGGACACTTACAAAAGCTGCAAGGCTGTGAACTGGATTCTACACAAAGAAATATTATCAGGGCCTCTTACGTAAGGAAGAGGCTTGAAGGTTTATAAAAAAAGGTGACAAAAATGTTTGATAAATTTACCGATAGAGCAAGGAAAGTAATGGCTCTCGCAAGAGAGGAAGCAAAGAGATTTAACCATGAATATATAGGAACAGAACATATATTACTTGGTTTGGTAAAAGAAGGTAGCGGAGTAGCCGCAAATGTCTTACAAAATTTAGATATCGATTTGAAAAAGATACGCATGGAAGTAGAAAAGATAGTCCAGGCTGGGCCAGACCTGGTTTCGGTCGGACAATTGCCTTTCACTCCAAGGGTAAAGAAAGTATTAGAATATGCTATGGAAGAAGCAAAGGCTATGGGGCATAACTACATAGGCACCGAGCATCAACTGCTTGGGCTACTCAGGGAACATGAAGGTGTCGCCGCGCAGGTATTGTTAAATTTAGGTGTAAAATTGGAAGGCGTAAGAGAGGAAGTAATCGAGCTTCTAGGTGCGGAAACAACACAAGGCTCTAAAGACAAAGAAGAAAAAAGAGGTAAGTCAAAGACCCCTGCCCTTGATTCCTTTGGCCGTGATTTAACACAGCAGGCAAGGGAACAGGAACTGGACCCTGTAATTGGCAGACAGGCAATTATTGAACGTTTGATTCAGGTCCTTAGTCGTCGCACAAAGAACAACCCTGTTTTGCTGGGGGAAGCTGGTGTTGGAAAAACTGCAATAGTAGAAGGATTGGCACAGTCTGTGGTGAGTGGAGCGATTCCAGCACTTTTGCGTGACAAAAGAATAGTCGCTTTAGATTTAGCAATGATGGTGGCAGGGACAAAATACCGAGGTCAATTCGAAGAGAGAATCAAAGCCGTAATGGGAGAAGTTCGCAGGGCAAAAAATATAATCCTCTTTATAGATGAGTTGCATACATTAGTAGGCGCAGGGGGAGCAGAAGGAGCAATTGATGCATCTAATGTCTTAAAGCCGGCTCTTTCCAGAGGCGAAATACAATGTATTGGCGCAACCACTCTTGATGAATACAGGAAATATATTGAGAAAGATGGCGCACTTGAAAGAAGATTTCAAACAATAATAGTTGACCAACCTTCTAAGGAAGAAACCATCGAAATTTTAAAAGGTTTAAGAGATAGATATGAAGCTCACCATAAGGTTCGGATAACTGATGAAGCATTAAAATTCGCTACAGAATATGCTATAAGATATATCACAGGAAGATTCCTGCCTGATAAGGCAATAGATGTTATTGATGAAGCGGGTGCTCGTGTAAGATTAAAGGCAACCACACATCCTCCTGATTTAAGGCATATAGAGAAAGAAATAGGACATCTCGAAAAGGAAAAAGATGAATCCGTAGCATTACAGGATTTTGAAAGAGCAGCAAAGCTGAGAGATAAAGCGGACAAATTAAAAAAGAAAAAGGGTAACGTAGAAAAAGAATGGCGGGAGAAATATACAGAGATAGCCGGGATTGTAGATGAAGCGGTTATCACAGAAGTAGTTTCAGCCATGACCGGCATACCGCTCAAACGTATGGAGGCAGAAGAAGCAAAGAGATTGCTCAACCTCGAGAAAGAACTTAGTAAAACAGTAATAGGACAAGATAATGCTATTAACGCAGTAGCAAAGGCCGTTAGAAGGTCAAGGGCAGGCCTACAGAACCCAAACAGGCCAAGTGCCAGCTTTATCTTTATAGGCCCCTCGGGAGTTGGAAAAACTCTTCTTTCAAAAGCCCTGGCCAAGTTTTTATTCGGAGAAGAAGATTCGTTGATTCAAATAGATATGTCTGAATACATGGAAAAACATAATGTATCAAGACTAATAGGCGCTCCTCCCGGATACGTCGGTTTTGAGGAAGGGGGACAATTAACGGAGAAAATACGAAGACGCCCTTATGCTGTAATACTCCTGGACGAAATCGAAAAAGCTCATTCCGATGTATATAATATGTTGTTACAGGTTCTGGAGGAAGGAAAATTAACGGACAGTTTTGGACGTCATATTGATTTTCGTAACGTAATCATAATAATGACTTCAAACATTGGTGGAGACATAATTAAAAATACATCCTCGTTAGGGTTCAAGAAAACATCTGGAGAACAGTCTTATGAATCTATTCGCGAACAACTGTTACAGGCAGTCGAAAAGCATTTCCGTCCGGAGTTTATCAACAGGCTTAGCGATATTGCTGTATTTAGAGATCTTACAAAGGATGACCTGAAAAAGATTGTAGAGATCGAATTAGAAAGTATACGATCGAGGCTTAGCAACTATAACATAACGCTTTCAATAACCAAAGAAGCGGTAGATTTTCTTATTGACAAAAGCTATAAACCAAATTATGGCGCAAGGCCTCTTCACAGAGCCATAGAAAATTTAATAGAAGATCCGCTTTCTGAAGAAATACTCAAGGGCAAGTTCAAAGATAACGATTCTATCAAGGTAGAATTGAGGGAAGAAAAACTGGTTTTTGAAGAGGTAACAGTAAAGGAAGAATTAGTCACCAGCGATTCGAATAGCAAATAATCGGATAGTAATATAACAAACTGAGTACATATTTAAAAAGGGGCTTTCGAGCCCCTTTTTTTATTGCTTGCAAGAACACAACTATCTTGTGATAATTATAAAAAACACTAAGGGGAAATGAAGTTATATTATTATGACAAAATCCAGCACTGTTTATGTCTGCTCGCAATGTGGATGGAGGACCAGTAGATGGGTAGGTAGATGTTCCGGTTGTGATGAGTGGGATTCAATGACAGAAGAAAGATGCAAATCCACATATACTCACACCCTTCCGGAATATGATATAGAAAATCCCACCTGTATAACAGACGTAAAGCCGGTAAGCAAGCTTCGGACTAATACCAACATCGAAGAGTTTGATAGAATTCTCGGCGGAGGTATTGTAGCTGGCTCGGCAGTTTTGATTGGAGGCACACCCGGAATAGGAAAATCAACCCTCTTGCTGCAAGTATGCCAGGAATTTAGTGAACAGGGGTACCTCTCATTATACGTGACAGGGGAAGAATCAACCGCACAAATAAAATTACGAGCAGACAGACTCAAAGTATCATCGAAGAATATTTTTTTGGTTGCAGAAAACAATTTAGATGTTATTCTTGAACACATCAGAAAAATCAGCCCTAAACTTGTCATAATTGACTCAATACAAGCTATGTTCAAACCAGTTCTCGAATCCTCTCCGGGAACAGTTTCACAAGTGAGGCAATGTGCTAATGAACTGATTCAAATATCAAAAAAAACTGAATCTTCCGTTTTTTTAGTAGGACATATTACAAAAAAAGGAATAATTGCCGGACCGAAAGTGCTAGAACATCTGGTAGATACAGTACTGTACTTTGAAGGTGAGAAATTCATGTCATTCAGGATATTAAGGGCAGTGAAGAATCGCTTTGGATCTACAAATGAGATAGGTATCTTCGAAATGATTAACAGCGGACTTAGAGAGGTTAAAGATCCATCAGAAATATTTCTCACCAGAACACAAAACCTGATTTCCGGGTCTTCGATTATCTCTTGCATTGAGGGAACAAGAGCCCTGCTTGTGGAGGTACAGGCGCTTGTAACCAGATCAAATTTCGGCATGCCGGAACGCAAAGTAAGCGGTGTAGACTATAACAGAGTTGCTATGATAATAGCCGTGCTGGGGAAAAGGACAGGCCTTCTTTTAGGAGGACATGATGTTTTTGTAAATGTTGTTGGCGGTGTAAAAATCTATGAACCGGCAGCAGACCTTGGAATTGCGATTGCGATTGCGTCCAGTTTCAAAGACACGGAAATAGCAGGTGATACAATCATAATTGGCGAGTTAGGTTTGGGTGGTGAAGTCAGAGGAGTTAGTCAATTTGGCAGCAGGTTAAAAGAAGCTGAAAGATTAGGATTTAAAAATGCAATTATTCCAAAAGACAATACAAAAGACGCTTCAGGAGTAAAATCTCTAAAAATTACTGAGGTTTCTTCTCTTGCAGAAGCAATTGATAAAATCTGTTAAAAGGGTATTTCTTTTTTATGAAACAATATACTTCTCTGAAATTTATACCATTACTTTTGTTGTTCACTCTAACATTTGGCTGTTCTCTCTCGTTGCCTAAAAAAACTTATAGAAAAAGTAACATAGTCGGGGCAACGATCAATGACCAGAGTGCTTCTGTCGAGATACGGGAAGAACTTGATGAACAGGGAAACGTAATAAAGAAAACCTTTAAGCACCCATACTACTTTACAGGATCAGGGCTTGCCAATATCCTTTCGTCCATTTATTACAATCAGAAATCATTAATCAAGGGAAGCACAGGCAAAAGGCAATTATTCAGGGAAGAAGAGTTACAGAGTATCATACCTCCTATTATAAGTGCATTCTCAATGGCTACTGATTCTCAAGATATTTTAGTTTTTTCTACTTCTGATAAGGTGCTTTTGTCTGATCGACAAAGTTATTTCAGCATGTTTATATCAGATAACGACCTTAATATTGTTTTTAGTACAATCCAGAGTAAAAAAAATCTTACTGATGGAAGGGCATTCAGAAAAAGTAATAAGGATAAGTTCAAAGATCCGTTGGATGTGAAGAGAGACTCTTTTTGGAGCCTTGTTCCTATGGGAGGGCAAAGACTTGCAAAGGGACACCAAAACTGGCTTATTATTGACTTGAGTAGTAATTTGTTTGGTGTGGCCAGTACAGATAATGCTGATACAAGTGATAATATTAATGATAACTCAATTCAAGCAGGCAGTAATGTAAGAGCTATTGAAAAAAAAGTAAGAACTGATAAAAACTTCATTGCAGAAACAAAGAAGTATCAAGATGTACGAGAAAAACTTAGAGAATTAAAAGGCCTGAGAGATGAAGGTTTAATTTCAGAAAAAGATTATGAAGTAAAGAAAAAGGAGCTTTTGAATAAATTTTAAAATGTGGTATAAAAAAATAAGATTTATTTTGTTATTTATTATTTTGTCTGGAGTAATTGGTTGTAAAGGCTTAGATATTTTAGGCAATATGGGACGGGGGCAGGTTCAAGGCAAGAATAATAATATATTTAATGAAGGCAAGACGTATATAAGGCTTGAAGAAGTAAAGGGTACAAAAGGCTCTTCAAAGGCAATTCTTGATCATCCCAAATACTTAAGAAAAGATATATTGACAAGTGTATTTTCTTCAATTTATTTTAAAGAAAAAGGCATAACTGGATGGGGCAAAGAACAGAATATCTTTCAGGAAAGTGAATTATTAAATTTGACACCACACATAGTAGACGCTTTTACTAAGGCGCCTCCGTTGCAATATATACTGGTAAATTCGAATTATACAAAGGGGAAAGGATTTTTTAAATCAGAGGTATATACCATATTCGGACTATTTATCTCTAATGATAAATTAAATGTTGTATTTTCAAGGATTCAATATGAAGATCTGGTAGGCAAAGGTGCAGATAATGTATTTGGAGAGACAGGACAGGCAGTATTTGTTGATCCATTCAGCATAACACAAAACCCTTTTTGGAAAATAAGTCTTCGTTCCGGTCAACAGTTTAAGACAGGGCATGGTAACTGGCTAATAATAGATTTAGAAGAAGGTGCGTTTGTCAGTAAAGAAGATTATGGAAAGGAAGTAGCGCTAGGCAAGAAACAGGAAGAAGTCAACTTGTCCGGCACCACGCAAACAGTTTCTGGTAGCCAGCCTGTCATTGTGCAGCAAATGAGTATTACAGATCAACTTCTGGAACTGAAAGAATTGGAAACTACCGGCCTTATCACCAAAGAAGATTATGAGCTTAGAAAGACATTGATTTTAGGCAGCAAAAAAGAGAAGAGCATAAAAGACAAATTTAATGACCTCCGCAAGTTGAAAGAGGATGGATTTATCAGTGATATAGATTACGAGCATAAGAAAAGAGATATTCTGGAAGAAAATGATGAAAAAGAAATGGGAAAAAATATTAAAGAGGTTTTAGCGGTGTATCTAGAATTGAGGGATGAAGGTTACATAACAGACGAAGACTATGATCACAAAAAGAAGAAATTATTGAAAGAATTTTAATGTCAAAAACTCTTTCCTGCTATTGCTTTTAACATTTTACCAACAGTAACTCTGCCAGCTTTAAATCCTCAGGGGTTGTGATTTTAATATTATCGTAGCTCCCTGGAACTATCTCTACAGTGTGTCCCGCCTTCTCAACAACCTCCGCATCATCTGTAAGTTCTGCATTTGTATCCTTAATCTTTTCATACGCTTTAAATATTAAATCTCTCTTAAAGCCTTGAGGTGTTTGCGCCATCCATAGGTCATGTCTGGGAACTGTCTTAATTATTTCAAGCCTTGAGTTAACTTTTTTAACAGTCAGTTTCATTGGACTCGCAAGAATAGCAGCCCCTTTTTGATCTGTTCTTTCAATAACTTCCTCAATTTCCCTGCTCTTTACTAATGGCCTCACGGCATCATGTATCAGAACTATTTTGGTGTCAGAGTCCAACTGAGAAAGGCCCTTATAGACACTGTCCTGCCTGCGTTCTCCCCCGGCAATTATCTTAGTTACTTTGTAAGCCTTGAGTTCGTCTGACCATTTCTTAATAACAGTAGATAAATCTTCTTTATTTACTACAAAAATAATCTCTTTTACTCTTTTCAGTTTATAAAATTTTTCCAGTGTGTAAAAAAAAACAGGTTTTTCGCCTATCATTATAAATGGTTTTCTTACATCTGTCCCCATACGGAGGCTAAGACCTGCTGCGGGCATAATCACAGAAACATCCGCTTTCATCATACCCTTTCATAAGGATAAAAAAGTTTCAAATACTCGTCCTGGGCAAATCTATCAGTCATTCCCGCTATATAATCACAGACACCCTGATAAAGCCCCGCCGCCTCTATCCATTTTTGATATTCAGGCGGAAGCTGCATAGGGTTTTCAACAAATGTTTTGAACAACTCTTCGACAAACCGCTTTGCTTTATCAGCCATGCGCACGACCCTGTAATGATTATATGCATTTTGCTGTAAGAATTCCTGCAATTCCAGTTTCTTTTTAGATATTTCAGGTGAAAATGATACCAGTTTCTCATTACTTTTTTGTACGTCATCAGTTGTTTTTATTTTCATCTTATTAATCATCAATTGTGTATGCTCAATCAGATCAGTAACTTCCAGATCTATTAAATATTTTATAGTATGTAAATTTTCCATCTCTTTACTAATATTGTTATACCGTTCCCGAACCTTCTCTTTAGCATATCTCCATAATTCAACTTTTTCCAGACCGCTTTCTGTAATCAGCCCTGCTTTTAAACTATCATCTATATCGTGATTGTCATAGGCAATCGAATCAGCAATATCCACTATTTTTGCTTCAAGAAGCGGTTGTTTAGTTAAATCAAATTGCGTAACATTTGGATCATAAGATAGCATTTTATGCTTTGCGATTGATTCTCTCACCTCCCATGAAAGATTCAAACCAGAGAATTGTGAATACCGCTTTTCCAGTATATCCACAACGCGTAAACCCTGAATGTTGTGTTCAAAGCCGCCATGATCCTTCATCAATATTCTGAGGGCGTCTTCTCCCGAATGCCCAAACGGTGTATGGCCCAGGTCGTGTGCCAGGGCAATTGCCTCTGAAAGGTCTTCATTCAAACATAATGCCCTTGAAATACATCTGGAAATTTGAGCAACCTCTATCGTATGAGTGAGCCGTGTACGATAGTGGTCTCCCTCATGATTTACAAAGACCTGTGTCTTATATTCTAATCTTCGGAAAGCTGTAGAATGGATAATCCTGTCTTTATCCCTCTGGTAAACGCTTCGGTATGGATGCTCGGACTCCGGGTACATCCTTCCACGCGTATTCATGCTTTTCATAGCATAAGAAGCTAAGTTGATGCCTTCCCTCTCTTCCAGCCCTTCTCTTGTTAACACTTTGAATATGCCTCTATTTAAAATTAAAAATAATCTTTCAGCTCGAGATACAAATCATCGAGTGATTGGGGTATTACCTTTGTATCAGAAATAACGGGCATAAAGTTTGTATCACCTTTCCATCTTGGCACAATATGTAAGTGTATGTGACCTTCGACTCCAGCCCCGGCAACCTTTCCAAGGTTTATCCCCAGGTTGAAACCATCCGGATTCATTTTTTTATTCAAGACATTTTTCATGTCTCTTGTCAATGTCATAAATTCCAGCATCTCCGAGATGCTTAACTTTGACAGGTCATCTTTATGCAGGTTTGGCGCCACCATTAAATGGCCGTTATTATATGGATGTTTGTTTAGAATACAGAAACACTCTTTGCCCCTGTACAAAACCAGATTCTTGCGGTCCTGATTGCCCTTTACCGCCTCACAGAAAAAACAATTTTCTTCTTTCTTACTCAAGATGAATTCCTTGCGCCAGGGCGCCCATATATTTTTCATAGAACTTGGTTCCTGCAAAACTTAGATTATCAATCCTGAGCGCCTTATACGGTGGCGATTTGGTTCTATAACTACAAAGCAATCGTAATTTGATATGCGTCATGATCTATCAGAAAACGCATATCTTTTATACTTCCCCAATATGAACCTCTTCGGATTTAACAAGCTCGACAGCATATTGAATACATGCCTTGATATCGTCAAAAGTAATATCAGGGTAATACTTTTCAACAATTTCATCAAAGGATATACCCGCTTGAACTAATTCCAATACACAGGTATTCTTGTACCTATAACACATGGTTTGCCAAAATGAATTTTTTGGTCAATTACTATCCTGTCTATGCTCATAATTTCTCTATTCCTCAAGATTTATAATTCCGACTTGTTAGGGTTAGGTATTTTATTGTAAAAGATATGTTGGGTTTACGGGTACACCATGTAGGAATATTTTAAAATGAAGTTTGTCTTGTTTTGCCCTCCCGGTACTGCCGGCCTTCACAATTGTCTGCCCCTGCGTAACTCTGTCTCCTTTTTTAACAAGAATACTGGAGTTGTAAGCGTACCATGTGTAAGAGTTATCATCATGTTGAAGCACAACAACCTTGCCCCATCCATCCGGCCTGTCAGAGGTCAATGCGACCACCCCGCTTTTTGACGCCTTCACCTCCTGCCCGTTAAAAGCCTGAATATCGATTCCTTTATTTTGATAACCATCTACCCATTTATCAAAACCACATAATATTTGACCACGCAAGGGCCATATAAATGACTCATTTGCATTTCGCTCTGGTGGTAAAGTTGCCTGCGAAGTCACTTCCCTCGTGCCTGTAATACCGCCTGCCGGTATCATTAACTGCTGTCCCGGTTTTATATTTGCAACATTTTCGATATTATTAATTCTTATAATGTTGTCGGGGGATACACCATGATTGTACGCTATCCGCCATATAGTATCGCCCTTCTTAATCGTATATCTTGTAGATTCTGTCGATCCAGGGGTAATTGTATCAGATTTTAAGGAGTCTAATTCCTTTTTTAATCTTGGCGGTGGTTCCACACTTGTTCTGTGGCTTGTAGCACATCCTGTAATCATATTCAGGATTAAGAAAATAATTACAATACAGCCAAAACCCTTTGATGCTGAGAACCTCATTATTTTACCCCTTAAATTTTTATTTGTATAGAGCGGGCGATGGGATTCGAACCCACGGCACCCAGCTTGGGAAGCTGGTATTCTACCACTGAATTACGCCCGCTTTATAGTAGTTGTTTGATAGAATTATATCTATCTAAACTTTAACATGTCAAGCATTATTGCATCTGTATGCTTGCTGTACATCGGAAGTAGGGGCGAACAGCAAAGCTTAGCTCTGCCGTTCGCCACTACAACTTACGTTCACGGCAAGACAGATTATAGTGCGCATTTTGCGCCCTGGTATGAATTGCGATGTTTTAATTCACTGGTAATTGCAGCAAAAACCTCACCCTTGGTTGTATTCCATACGGGTGAAATCAGGAAATCTCCATGTGTATCGCCTACTAACCTCTGTATGACTATATCCGGAGAAATCCTTTCTAAAAAGTCACAGGCAAGCGAGACATACTCTTCCATCTTCATTGTCTTTATGTCGCCCTTAAAGTAATCACCTGCCATTGCGGTGTTCTTTGCAATGTAAAGGTGGTGGAGTTTTATTCCATCTATACCAATAGAAGAAACGGTTCTGGCAGTCTCCATCATATCATTCCAATCTTCTCCGGGAAGGCCGAGGATAACGTGAGCGCAAATCTTTATACCTTCCTTATCCTTTGTGCGCAATACGGCATCTTCGAATGCCTTGTAATCATGTCCGCGGTTCACTAATTGTAATGTACGGTCATGGATTGACTGTAAACCATATTCAACCCATACATGGTATTCTTCAGTATAGCTGTGAATAAGATCCAGGATTTCATCGGTGATACAGTCGGGCCTTGTACCTATAGAGAGGCCGATTACATCTTTGTTTAGCAAGGCTCCGTCATATCGAGCCTTTAGTGTTTCAACATCTGCGTATGTATTCGTAAATGCCTGAAAATAAGCAATGAACTTTTCGGTGCCGTATCTTCTTTTTAAAAATTTAATGCCATCTTCAACCTGTTCATTTATGGGTGCAATTGTTTCACGGACGTTTGGGCTGAAGCTTTCATTAGCACAGTAAGTACATCCACCGACTCCTACCAATCCGTCCCTGTTAGGGCATGTGAAACCGGCATGAATCGAAATCTTGTGGACTTTAACGGGAAAATTTTCCCTTAGAAAATAACTGAATGGATAATACCTGTGCGTCTTTAACCATGTTTTTTGTGTTGCGATTGTAGTCATTCTATATAATCTATCAGGTAGAAATTTGGTGTCAAAGGAAAAAGGATATTAACTCAATCCAGAGATTTCAAAATTTCTTAATCCTTAAATTCCTCTATTACTAAACGTATAATATTGTGAAATATTTCTTGAAAGGAATGAGAAATTAACAACCAGGGTATTGGCAGGTTTTTAGGGAATAAACTCCTGTATAACAACTTAATATGAACTTAAAACAATTGATATGATATGCAGTTTTTGTTGAAGTTAAGATTGTTTCTCGAAATTGCTAATAATTCGCAGGTTTTATGAGCTAAATAATATTGGCATTTGGGTTCTGAGCCTTCTTTATGTTTTTAATTCTTCTGCTCGCCTCACGACGACGTTTATCAGAAGGTTTCTCAAAATAAGCATAACGCTTTGATTGATTTATTATACCTTCCTTATCACACATCTTTTTAAATCTTCTAACAGCCTCACGCAAGCTTTCATTCTCAGAAATCTGAATTTTTGCCATATAAAAACCAACTCCATTCCTATTTAAAGTTAAAAAACCATTTGAGGGTGATATAGTATATATAAACTTAAAGACCGTCAAGAAAAAAGTTAACATTATGACAAATATAGTACTTGTGAAAATCTGGAAATAACTATATGTTGTAATAACTTCATAAAATAGCTCTATATATAGCAGGTTGTGGGCTAATCACACGGCTTGAAAAAATAACACTCAAACTACTGCCTATGTCCTCTTAAACTGTTTCTCAAGTTCAGACATTTTAAATTCAAGTGTTGTAGGGCGGCCATGGGGACAAAAATCAGTGACAATTTCATTTTTCCTTCGTTCCAAAAGCGACTGGATTTCTTGTGAGGTCAGTCGCTGGCCTGCCTTTACGGCGCCTTTACAGGCCATTATTTTGGCGATTTTTCTTGAAATACTATCTGTTTCACCTTTAATTTCATCACTATCAATTTCTTCCAGAACGCTTTGGATAAGCCCATGAAAATCTAAATTCTTCAAAATTTGAGGATGCGTACGAATAGCTGTCGTACTCTTGCCAAATTCTTCTATCTCTAAACCTAAGGTACAAAATTCATTTCTGAGACTCATAATAGTAACAAAATCACGGGGCGTTAATTCTATTAACTCCGGAATTAACAGTTTTTGTATTGCAAGTTTTGACGATTTAATATGTTTCCATATCTCGTGGTAAAGAATAATCTCGTGCAGGGCGTGCTGGTCAATTATATTTAAGCCATCGGCTGTTTCTTCAACTATGTATGAGTTATGTACCTGTATGTAGGAAGTAAGCCTGCTTTCCCGTTTGAATAAACCTTCATTTTCTGAAGATGGCAAATGTATCTGTTTACCTGCCCGAATAGGTACAGGCGGGTGTTCGTCTTTGCGGCAAGGGGCTTCTTTGTCCAGAGACCTTGAAAAGAAATCGGACATGGATTTCATCACAGCTTCTTTCTTTTCATTCAATGATACTTTTTGTGGGATTCCGGCATTACCATCAGGTACACTTCTTCCAGTAGCGGTCACGGGTGAGGTCTCTATGCTGGTATGATTATGCCTGCCCGTAAACTGAAGTGGAGAATGAAATTCCGTGTGCATAAGGGCTGAATGTATTGCGGAATATAACTGATCGTGGATAAGCCCCGTATTCTTAAACCTGACTTCAATCTTCGTCGGATGCACATTAACATCCACGTCACTGCTGTCAATCTGAAGATTCAAAAAAACAATGGGAGACCTTCTTGTCATCAAAAGGTTTTGATAAGCAGAATTTATCGCATGAAAAATTATATTATCCCTGATATACCTTCCGTTAAGAAAGATAAACTGCATCTTTGTATTTGGACGATTATGTGTAGGCGGCAGAATATAACCGTATATAGAGATGTCGGGTTCTTTCAGATTTATGGTGATAAGGTTTTTGCCTATTTCATTCCCGAAAATAGTGGTTATTCTTTCCTTTAAATCTTTGGCAGTTGGGAAAGTTAAGGTCTTTTTGCCATTGTGGATCACATTGAAATGGATGTTTGGGTATGCCAGTGCAAATCGTGTAACTATTTCTGATATATGCGCCATCTCCGTTTGTGTGCTTTTAAGAAATTTGCGTCTGACAGGGGTATTATAAAACAGGTTATGCACATCAATCTGTGTACCCTCAGGCGATCCTTTTTCTTTAACCTTATTAAGATTTCCTCCCTCAATTTTGATTTCTGAGCCAATTAATGCATCCTTTGTACG
>CAKKPF010000151.1 GCA_919901575.1 Candidatus Brocadiaceae bacterium | reverse complement strand
GACTGAGCTCACGACGAAGTCTGAATTGGGCTTTAGCCCTGACAGCGCCTGGTCTTCAAAGTGTCGGACAATAAACTTGTTCACATTACTTATTGTCAATCCCTTACCTTGTCCCAGACTGCATAACTTGATTATTTCAACTTCTGCTGTTTTATCTATCTTAGACAAAATACAACCTACTTTTCCATAACTGGATCTTCAATTAAGTATTCATTACAATTTAAACAAAAGATCGGCATATGTCGGAACAGGCCATAGCTTCCGTGGAACAATCGTCTCCAGCGCATCAATATCTTTTCGCAAATCATTCATCGTTGCAAGTACCGCATCACGAAACGCCTCCGCACGTTTAAAATTATCAGTAATCCCGTGTGCCTTCTTCTGTTCAATCGCCAGTTTTTCGTTGTTGTGATATGCCAACTCTAAAAGTCCAGAAGCCTGCTTGAGCAATTTTCTTTGAACATCCGCAGATACATTTACAGCTTCCAACTTTTCGATCGTCTCTGCGAGCTCTTTTACAAACGGTATAACTGCCGGAATATACAGGGTTCTTACCATATCAAGTGACGCATTTGCTTCAATGTTAATCTGTTTTATATATTGCTCAAGATAAATTTCATACCTGGCATGTAATTCACTTTTTGAAAGTACTTTATATTTTTTAAACAAATTAACAGATTTCTTGTCTGTAAAAGTTTTAAGCGCTTCCACAGTAGAACTAATATTTGGAAGTCCCCGCCTCTCAGCTTCTTTTACCCATTCATCCGAATAGTTGTTGCCGTTAAAAATGATCCTTCCATGCTCTTTCATCGTATCCCTTATTATGGCTGTTGTCTCTTTGTGAATATCCTGTGCTTTCTCAAGCCTGGTTGCAATTTCATCAAGAGCTTCTGCAACAATGGTATTCAAGACAACGCTCGGCCCTGAAATCGAAGCAGAGGAAGCAACCATACGAAACTCGAATTTATTACCGGTAAATGCAAATGGCGATGTCCGGTTTCTGTCGCTGTTATCTTTTGGAAGAGGCGGTAAAGTATCAACTCCTACCTTAATAGACGTAGAACCTTTTGATGTTGCCTTTTGCCCCTTCGCAATAGCCTCCAAAATATCTGTCAATTCATCACCCATAAAAATAGATATAATTGCCGGCGGAGCTTCATGAGCGCCAAGACGATGATCATTGCCTGAATTTGCCGCAGACCTTCGCAATATATCGGCATGACGGTCAACGGCCTTGATAAGAGCGCTGATAAAAAGCAGGAACTGCGCATTGTCATGCGGCGTTTTACCGGGATCAAGCAGATTTACACCATCATCAGTGCTTAATGACCAGTTCGTATGTTTCCCCGAACCATTCAGCCCTACATATGGTTTTTCATGCAAAAGGCAGACAAGATTATGCCTGAGAGCAACTTTCTGTAATGTCTCCATAACAAGCTGATTATGATCTGCCGCTATGTTAGTTGTTGTAAAGATTGGAGCCATCTCAAATTGTGATGGAGCAACTTCATTATGCTTAGTTGTAGCGGCAACTCCCATCTTCCACAATTCTTTATCCAGATCCTTCATAAAATCAGCAATGCGGTCTTTAATCTGTCCAAAATAGTGATCCTCCATCTCCTGTCCTTTTGGCGCCGGTGCGCCAAAGAGCGTTCTCCCTGCAACAATTAAATCCAATCTTTCCGCAAATAATTTCTTGTCGACCAGGAAATACTCCTGTTCTGCGCCAACGGTTGAAGTAACTTTCTTAGACGTTTTATTCCCCAACGTGCGTAAAACCCGAAGCGCCTGCTTTGAAACGGCAGACATTGAACGTAATATCGGAGTTTTCTTATCCAGCGCCTCACCCGTATATGAACAAAACGCAGTAGGAATACAAAGTGTAACGCCACCGGCTCCATCTTCCTTCAAAAATGCAGGAGAAGTACAATCCCATGCGGTATATCCGCGTGCTTCAAAGGTAGCCCGGAGCCCTCCACTCGGAAAACTTGACGCATCGGGCTCGCCTTTATTAATCTGTTTACCGGAAAATTCCATAACTACTCCACCCTGCGCAGTAGGTGAAATAAAGGAATCATGTTTCTCCGCCGTGCTCCCCGTCAATGGCTGAAACCAATGGGTATAATGAGTAGCTCCTTTTTCAATTGCCCAGTCTTTCATAACGCTTGCAACAACATCAGCAACCTCTGCCGGCAAAGGAATTTCCTTATCAATCGTTTCCTTGAAAACTTTATAGGTTTCCTTTGGCAACCTTTTTCTCATAACTTCATCATTAAATACATTCGACCCGAATATTTTTGTAACGTCCATTTTTTTCCTCTTTTGATTATTCCCTAACGGTAATTTTATATATTATACATTTACACCATTATTTGTCTATTTATACTTTTTCTAAAAAAATATTCAAGCTCTTAACACCGGATTGGAGAATGAAGTTGAAGTTATCCAGGTTTTACCATGTGTTTTGTTTAGGAAAAACCTATATCATTACACTTAAAGGTATATATCAGAATAACTACTCAAAAGTTATAAGTATAGCAAGTACTTACAATCATGATACATAAGAATTGCAAATTAAAGTCAGTTACTCTTAAATAATACTTGCCTAATTTGCTCCTGAGTTTATAATTCCTGTAATAATATATGCTTCTATTGACTGTTTCGTACAAATTGTCAAAAATAGAGGCAAATGATTGCGGAAAGTCTTACGAAAAAAACTTACAAATTTACCAATACTTTACAATAGAATGGAAAGGATAATAACTATTTCTCCGAAACTTCTCATATATAAGATAATACTCTTCAGCGCTTCTCATATTTTAGCCGGTTGTGTAACAGCTTCAGCCATACTTTTCGCTGCAACAAATGATAATAATAATAGTTCTGATACATCTAAACCAAAAAATTCCAATGTTAAAGCTGAAAAGGTGAAATTGCGTTCTTCTTACAGTAATTTGTCTGTTGCTGAAGCACAGGCAATTCAACATTTCACAATACGAAAAAACAAGAAATGGGGATTTTACGGCCATAGTACAAT
>CAKKPF010000150.1 GCA_919901575.1 Candidatus Brocadiaceae bacterium | reverse complement strand
CAGGATTTAAAGATTTCGCCGGATCCGGGGTAGTTCATGGTATGGGAGGAATGGTTGCATTAGTGGGAGCATGGATGGTTGGCCCAAGGTTCGGGAAGTATAATAGCGATGGCACGCCAAACATAATTCATGGCCACAATTTGTCTTATGTAATATTGGGAACCTTATTTTTGATATTTGGCTGGTTCGGTTTCAATGTAGGGAGCACGTTATCAGTATCGGATTTTAGTATTTCAGTAATCGCGGTAAATATGTTTCTGGCTATAATTACAGGCGCAATAACTCTTTTATACGTTTCATATATTGCAACCGGAAAATCTGATATTACTATGGCATGTAATGGTTCTTTGGCGGGATGTGTTGCTATTACGGCTTCAGGCGCGTATATACCCCCCTGGGCTGCAGTTGTCATAGCCATAGTTGCCGGATTTATATTGAGAAGTTGTCTATATTTTGTTGAATTCAAACTAAGGATTGATGATCCTATTGGGGCTATTGCAGTGCATGGAGCAAATGGACTCTGGGGACTACTTTCCGTTGGTATATTTGCTGATGGTTCATATTTAGGGGTTAAAGGGCTTATCACAGGTTCAGGCTGGCAACTCCTGGCTCAATTAATTGGTTGTGTAACACTTATTGTCTGGACATTTGGTGTTGGGTTTTTGATCTTCTTTCTCTTAGAAAAGACTATCGGCCTTAGAGTGCCAATCAAAGAAGAAATTGCAGGGATTGATGCATATGAACACGGAATGTCATGTTACCAAAGCTCTTGATTATTTCATTACCATTATGTTTCTTCTTAAAACGATAAATGACTGTGTTTGTCTCATCATTATACGTTAACTTCTCAAGAGAGAAATAAAGAATCAAATGATTCAAATAACCAAATATTCAAATGATTATCCTCAACGAACTGCACGGACATAGATATTGACGCCGGCGACATCGAGGTCGGAGCAACCACCGAGGCCGAAATAGACAACCCAGGCGCTCGATAACAAAAATGAAGATGGATCACTGGGTTTATCAGACGTCCAAATCCAACGCTGCTTCTTATCAAACACAGTGTCAATATAAAACCCATCTATATTTTTTTTCGGTTCCATTAAAGATATTGCTTCCTCCAAGGTAGGTAAACGCCAATCAGTATACCCAGCAAATCGTTGACGATTCAATACTTCTATATAAGACTGTACTTCAATATAGTAAATCTGCTTGTCAGAACCTGACTGTTGCCACATTAAACCACTGGCATGATCTAATACCACTTTACCATTTCCCAATACCTCATAATCGTTTTTAAAACCACTGCCTTCTGAATTCAATCTATAATCGTATAAATCTTTATCAACAAGCACGGTCTGAATTTCAATTCGTGAGAGTTTTGTGGGTTCGCTTCTAAATACTGCTGTCTTTTCCAAAGTTTCAATTGTTGGTTCATTTCTAGCCTTATTTTGATCACGTGAAGCTACCGTAATTCTGGCAAGTACATCGTCAATTTCCTTGGCAACATTAATATTTAGGTCATCACGTTTTCTAATTAATTCTAATAAATCGCGTAACTCATTGTGGTCATCAACCTTACGCAAGACATCTTTAAGTTTTAACACCAGTGCAGACTGTTCCTCAAAATTTAAAGTCTCTTCTGTGTCGATCCTATCTTTGATGTCTTTGATGTTACCTAAGTATAAATTAGAAACTTCGGGTGATTCAGGTAGTGGTTCAGGAAGCGGTTGAGGAGCAGGCAGAGCTTCAATAGCCTTGATTAATGATATAAACGATTGTTTGTCCTGACGTCGATAATCCACATACTGAATCTCAAACAAATCAGGTGGTAAAAGCTTAATGGGTACTCCATCAGCCACCATAATGAGTAATATCGTTTTACGCAGGTCTGAGGCATATTTGCGTTCTAGTTTACAGGCTTGAGAGTCTAACGTTTCTGGTGCAAGAGCAAAGACAAATATGTCACATTCGCGAATTCTTTCCAATATTTGATCCCACCACGCCTGTCCGCCTTTCAACTCTTTGTCAAACCAGACATCACGTCCTAAATCTTCGATATCCTTTGCCAGTACTTCGACTATATCTTGACTTTGACGACTATAGCAAATAAATATCTGTGACATTAAGAAATCCCCTGTGGTTTCAGAGCGATGCTCACACCAACATTTCCTAAATTATAACGGTTAGTATTTGCTTCATCATGCAGGTTGGATTTGCATTTATACATAAACGAATCCACTTTGTCAATATGTTGGAGGCGTTTTGAGTTGGTAGTGTTGGAACACGAAGAGGAATACGTAAAGGTGGAATACAAAATACTGTAGGATGGTTAACTGGTTACTGATAACGATTAGGGTCAAGAGATCAGTGTGGTAGTTGGGTCAGCATAACGTTTGACTAACTATTGGCTTATATGTGCCAATTATTTTTAGACCATATTAGCAATTTATCCTATAATAAACAAACTGGAAAATTCAGCATATTGTTTTTATTCAATTTTTTGCGGGTATGACGCCGTACATTCACTTGCATAAGCTCTTCAAACATATAGCCTTGGGCATATTTGCGTCGAATTATTATAGCTAACCAATAAATTCTATCTAAAGTTATACAATTTTTTTGAAATCAATATACTCTGATTTAGATCTTTGGTACTAATTTTGCTAAACTTACTATTTAAACAATTAAATTCCTTTTACTATGCGTTCAGCCAGATCAAACGGAAGTCCGGCTTTAAGGATTTTTTTCTTTACTGCCTCTGTATTATACGCTGCTTTCATTAAGGAAACTTGTTTTGCGAGAGTATCATAAATCATGTAAGAGGCTTTGGGGGTGCCGTCTCGTGGCTGGCCGACTGAACCGGGATTTATATAGTAACGCTGGCCGGGATTCAATGAAACATCGAATGTTTCCAACCTCTCCATTGATTCTCTTTCAACCAGCATAAGCCTGTTATCGAATTGGTCTGCTGGAATAAAGACAGAAGCAGAAACGTTTCTTTTTTCTTTTGTATATAGATATGCCGCCGGTTTGTGTGTGTGACCGAAAAAGGTTATGCTTGAATATAGTAATTCATATTTTAGAGTTGAAGCGTTCTTTACATATAAATAACCTTGGGGGTAATCTGGTGTGCTGTGAACTAATTCAATGCCAAATCTCCTTAGCTTTTTCCTAAGCCATAGGGAGTTTAGAAAACGAGCGTTAGCCTTCTGGAGAACTTTAGTTGTCCACCTTGCGGCGTTGGCTGCGGAAGCAGCCATAATACTGCATAGAGAAGGCTGTCCGATCACCTCTCTGTCGTGGTTGCCTGCTACTACGTTAGCCTTTTTGCCAAGAGAGAAAACATAGTCAGTTATGTTTTTTTTGTCAGTATCGTTAATGTCTATTTCTTGAATAATTGCCTGAATTTCATTTTTCAAGGGTGATTTACCGCTCTTTAAAAATCTGACGATAGTGCAGCATTCATTAGGGTTTGCACCGTATCCGACAATGTCGCCAGGTATCAGAACTCTATCTATTTTTTCATTATTATTATGAAGCTCTGAAAAAACTGAGACCAGAGCTTCAAGATTGCTGTGAATGTCTGAAATAATTAAGAATTTCATTTTTACCTCATATAATGTTTTCAAACAATTGTTTTAGTTGTTTTGCCGTGGAAACCCTGTTATCAGGATCTTCCTCCAATGTTAACATTACGATATCTTCCAGTTTTTGAGGAACCGATTTATTAAGATTTATTGGAGGGAGTTTTGTTTCGCTCCATTTTTGGCCGGTTAGAATTTCATAAAGGATAGCGCCTAATGAATATATATCTGCCTTGCCATCTATGGATAAGAAAAATGCCGTTGCTTCCAAAGGAACATTTTCAGGTGTATTTCTTAGCTGTTCCAGCAATGAAAGTTGTTCAGGAGAAGCATAATCCATACTAATACCTTTTAAAACGCCTGATTTTTTTATTGCAAGCTCATAATCGATTAAATAAACTGTGCATGTATCTGGATTCATCATCAGATGACCGGGTTTAATATCGCAGTGAATGTAACCCTTGGAATGTAAATAATCCAGAGGATCACATACGCTTATAAAACATTTAATAATATTCTCTATTTGGCCAGAAAAATTCTGAGTTGCTTTTTCCTTGAAGTAACCGACCATATCTGTACTGCTCATATGGTCAAGTACAATAAAGTGTTGTTTTAATACAACCTTATTGTCCTTAAACATGGCCTCATGGCCATAATCATAAGCCTTGGGAACCTGCTTATGATCTAGTTGTTGTAAAACGGAAAATTCATCTTCAAAGCTCATGTGGGGACAATATTTTATACCTAAAGATTTTATGCCAAGAGAATCTACATTTTCTAATATTGCATAATTTGACTTATGCATATTAGCGACTGTTTTGAATGAACCAAAGGTGTAGTTCTTTATATTATACATAACGTTGATTCCGGTTTTGTCTGTTTCTGTAAATACAATATCGCTTAATAAGTTGCAAGTATTAAAAATATAAGCGTTGAATTTCCGCCAATGGAATGAGATAGATAAACAAATAAATTTGTAATTATTAGTGGTGCTGTTTCTCAAAAGGAGGTGATGTTGATGGTTCACGTTTAGTCTGTTTGAGTAATGAAATGTATCATATCAAAAAGTTAATTTAATGTAAAATAGTTTTTGGACGAATGTAGAGAGGTATTTAAAGTGTATTCGATAGAGTAGATTTACGTAACATAGCATTTTTAATTAACATAAGCACCTGCCCATGAAAAAATCAGTACAGTAAAAGTTGTGTTCTGGTTTAAATATAAGAGGAGGGGAGAATATGGGAGTTTTTTTAAAAAGGAGGGGGAAAAATGGGATTGCTGTTTAGTAAATATAGTTGTAAATTAAAATGGTTGAACGTTGTATATTTCATTATGAGCGTGTCGTGTTTGATCTATTTTGGCTCTAAGATTGTGTTTGCCGGTGACCCAAGTGGTACAGTAGATTATGGCGCTGATGGCAGCATTGAGCGTCTTGGATACTCTATTAACTTCACATGGACTCTTGTTGCTGCATTCCTGGTGTTTTCGATGCAGGCGGGGTTTGCATTGCTTGGCGGATTCTTACAAGCCAAAAATATGCTTGGCTATATGGCGCATTGTTTCGCAGACGGTACCATCGGTGCGGTTGTGTTTTGGATATTTGGCTTTGCTCTTATGTTTGGAGGTTCTGGATCTGCACCCGGCCTGGAATCCGGTAATTTGTTTATCGGGTACAGTGGGTTTTTCCTTGCCGGTGGCAGTTATGATGTTCAGACTATCATGCTTTGGCTTTTCCAGATGGTATTTTGTACCAAGGCAGTCACTATTATTGCAGGAGCCGTAGCTGAACGTATGAAGTTTGCTCCTTATTTGATTTACAGCTTTTTTGTATGTGGTATAATCTACCCTATATACGGACACTGGATGTGGGGTGGTGGTTGGTTAAGCACTTTACCTTTTGGCGCAGGTTGTAAAGATTTTGCTGGATCTGCAGTTGTTCATACCATCGGCGGAATGCTCGCCCTGGTAGGAGCATATGTACTAGGACCAAGAAAGAACAAATACAATCCGGACGGTACGTCTAATGCTATTCCAGGTCATAATCTCACATTGGTAGTTGTCGGCACCTTGATTCTGGCGTTTGGTTGGTTCGGTTTCAATGCGGGAAGCACACTCGGCGCTACAGACCTCAGGATTTCTGTAGTTGCTACTAATACTTTTCTGGCGGCAGCCGCTGGCGCGACCGGTGTAATCTTTATGTCGTACATCATTTTTGGTTTCACAGATATAGGCCTTGCTTGTAACGGTGCACTTGCCGGGTTGGTCGCCATAACTGCCCCTTGTGCCTACGTGGCTCCATGGGCTGCCATAGCTATAGGATTGATAGCCGGAGCCATAATGTGGGGTACAGTAATCTTCGTTGAAATGAAGCTGAAGATTGACGATCCCCTCGGTGCAGTTGCCGTACATGGAGCCAACGGAATATGGGGGATGCTTGCACTTGGGATTTTTGCAGACGGAACGTACGGAGGTGTAAGTGGTCTGATTACGGGTTCAGGTGGACAGCTTTTGGCACAGTTTATTGGTGTAGTTGCTGCTATGGCGTGGGCTATCGGCATGGGAGCGCTTATGTTCTATGTACTCAAAGTCACCATGGGTCTGCGTGTCTCTGAACTGATTGAATACGAAGGAGTTGACGTACATTTACACGGCTCTCCATGTTATCCTGCTCAAGCTGAGCTTACGACTCAATTAGGAACTATGGTTGAAGAAGAGGTGACACAAAGAGAAATGGCCATACTGGAAGAGTCTTTAGCGAGGGATGCCAGCAGGGAGAAAATATACTCCGATAAGCTTGGCAGATGGATATATGCAAAACTAAAAGAGGAGAAGTAAAACAGGTTCCTGAATAAACCTTATGACTTTACTTTTTTTAAAATAATTTCTTATGGTAATGTTTTTAATCGAAGGAGGAATACTTAATGAAAAAAATAGAAGCAATAATTCGTCCCGAAAAGTTTGATATCATCAAGGACGCCCTTACAGAAAAAGGTTATGGGGGAATGTCGGTCTCAGAAATGAAGGGACATGGTAATCAAAAAGGCGTTAGTGAAGTTTGGAGAGGAAAGAGGTATCGGGTAGATCTGCTACCAAAGATAAAGCTGGAGATTGTCGTTTCAGATGACGCCGTAGACAGGGTAGTTCAGACCATTATTGATGAATCGCAGACAGGAAGCATTGGCGACGGGAAGATATTTGTTTACGATATTGCAAATGTGTACAGGATCCGCACCGGTGAACAAGGTGATGCCGCAATTTAAGATAACCATGTTCGAGAAGTGAATCTTAGTGTTTGAGTATGTTAAGGGAAGGAGATCAGTGTAGTCTTGAGTTATAGTAATATAATTTAGAGACTTCTGATCTCTTTTTTATGTTTGATCATCTTTGGCAAAGATAGATTATAAGATTTTTTACGCCAATACTACTCTTTAACATATTCTCAAGCATCATGACCTTATGGTTTTGGCGGAACTTCCCGATAATAGACGGTAACGAGCAGGAACAATCATGTAGGAATTATTAATTACTCAATTATTTAAGTTTTGGTTGTAACCATGCCACACAATGATATAAGTATATTAAACCGGATAAAACAGAAAAAACAATGGTGGGTCAATGGTCCGATTATTGTGGTTTGCCTGTTGTTTACTGTCTTTCAAATAACTGAAGCCTCTGACATATCCAGCAGCTACTCAATTTATACTTCAGAAATCAGAGACATAAGAGGAGTCAAGATATCTATTGATCTTGCCTGGACATTGTTATGTGGATTCCTTGTATTTAATATGCAGGCAGGATTTGCATTCTTGGGTGCCGGGTTTCTGCAAAAGAAGAATACCTTAAACTATCTAACGATGAGTTTTATGGATTTTTGTGTTGGCGGTTTAATCTTTTGGGCATTTGGTTTTGCATTAATGTTTGGAGGGTCATATCTCGCCTCTGGACTTGATGATGGAAATACACTTGTTGGCTACAGTGGGTTTTTCCTTTCTTTCGGTTCTTTTGATTTCTCTACATCAAAGTTATGGTTATTTCAAATGATGTTTGCAGCGGCGGCCGCCACAATCGTTGCAGGCGCTGTTGCCGAACGCTTCAAGTTCCATACACATTTAATTTACAGCGCGATACTTTGCGGAATTATATATCCTGTTTACGGTCATTGGGTATGGGGTGGAGGCTTTCTTGCAAACCTGCCCTTCGGTTCAGGGATGAAGGATTTTGCCGGGTCGGGAGTGGTTCATGGTATTGGTGGATTAACTGCCCTGGTTGGGGCATGGATGATAGGTCCGAGGTTTGGCAAGTACAACCCTAATGGCACACCTAATATAATGTATGGCCACAACCTCTCTTTTGTAGTACTGGGAACTCTTTTTTTGTTATTTGGATGGTTTGGCTTCAATGCCGGAAGCACATTGGGTGCAACCGATCTCAGGGTGTCAATAATCGCAACAAACACTTTTCTTGCTGCATGTACGGGAGCAGTAGTGCTTTTGTACATCTCTTACTATTTCACTGGAGTATCTGACGTAGTGATGGCATGCAACGGAGCTCTGGCTGGCTGTGTATCTATTACTGCATCCGGCGCCTACGTACCACATTGGGCTGCAGTGACAATTGGCTTTATTGCAGCCATAATACTAAAGGTAAGTTTATATTATGTGGAACATAAACTGAGGATTGACGATCCAGTCGGGGCAATCTCTGTTCACGGAGCAAATGGCCTGTGGGGATTACTCTCCGTGGGTATCTTTGCCGATGGTTCTTATCTTGGTGTTAAAGGATTGATAGCAGGCTCAGGCTGGCAACTGCTCTCTCAGTTTATCGGATGTGTTGTACTTATGCTTTGGACTTTAGGTATTGGGTATTTGGTGTTCTTAATTTTAAAAAAGACCGTTGGGCTCAGGGTGCCTGTCAGTGTAGAAAATTCAGGTATTGATATTTATGAACACGGGATTTCATGTTACCCAGGGTTTAATTGACTTTCAAAACTGGTTGATTTAAATTTGCGCCACAAAGATACCCTGCCCATCCGGCAGGTAGCTAAGCCACAAATAATATTTATGATAGGCTTAATTACCTAAACTTAAGAGGTAAATTCCTCTACTATAGAATCAAGAAAATAATATAATAATCCGTGTAGTCTCCTTTTTTATTAAAGACCGAAAAATGAAAGGGTTTTGGATCATCGTAGTCTTGATAATGGTACTTGTACCACTTTTTATGCTTTCTCGTGAAAATGATAAAGAAAAGACTGAAAAGACAAAGGAAGAAGTGATTATCAATGAAGAAAACATGATTACGGAAGTTCCGGATATAGTAGAGGACAATACTATTTATGAAAGTGCATCTAAATTCAGGATGCATATGAAGTCTCTTGATGAATATGACGATGCATTAGCAGCTTCCATCGAAAGTCAAAATTGGGATGATATATGCAAATACGCCATGTTGCTAAAGAACACTTCCCCATTACTATTAACAGGTAAAAGAAAAGTAGAATTACCAAAGGATTTTATCATGTTAGATACCTTTTTTCATTTCCAATCGCTTGCAGTGGTAGAGGCAGCTGAATCAAGAGAGATGGTCAGGTTGAACATCGAATACGAAAAATTACAACAAACATGTGACAATTGCCATGAAAAATATAAAAAGAAAGAATAGTGAATTACTAATGCAAAATAATTTCTAGGTTAAATTATGTTTAAATTAGGAAAATATCAGTTTAAAAGCTTTAAATACAGACCGGGTCACAGGGCAAATTATGCTGTTCTGTCTAAACCAGGAGATAGTGAATGCGGAATGAAGTACTCGCCTACTTACAGTTATGAAAGTGAGTCTGTAGTGCTTAAGAAATTTTCTCATCCACAGATTCCAAAAAGATATGATTTTGGAAGAGATGAATTATTTGAAAATGATAAATTAGTATTGAATGAGCATTTCATTGTCTTACAGAATTTTGAAGGTGAGGACTTAGTAGAATATTACAAGCAGAAGGGAGTGCCAGATTCAGACGAAATGGAAAATGTAATCAAATATATTTTAAGTGTCGCCGAACCATTACAATACCTCCATTCAAAGGGATATGTCCATGCAGACATTAAACCGGGCCATCTTATTCTGGATCCCGGCACAGGAACAGTTGGATTAATTGATTTAGAATTAGCCGTAAAGACAGGGGATATCATAAAGGGTGTGACCATTGAATATGCGTCTCCTGAACAAAAGCAGATGAATAACTTATTGAAAGATGTTACAGATGCAAAAGGTGAAAAGGCAGTCCTAAAACAGGTGAAGATTGATGGTAGAACTGATTTATATACAGTTGGATTGATATTGTACGAAGTATTGACAGGTAAGATACGGGCAGAAACAGCCCGGCAGCCAATCGAGATTAACAATGCAATCCCGCAAAGATTGAATGAAATAATTTTAGGACTCCTTGAGGAGGATCCATCAAACAGGATACCATCAGCAGAGAAACTAAAAGACGAACTGGCAAGTGTTGTGTGAACTGGCGTATCACATTATAAAATTATACAAACCCATCCAGGCAAACCTTACCCATATTGTAAATTACTTTACCTTCAAATAAACACTCATGTTTGTAGGCAACATTGAAAAAAGGTTTAAGATTGCCAAGGAGATATTCATAAATCCAGAACAGTTTCTCATAAATAAATATTACAATCTAAAACCTCCAAAGGGATTTCGTATAGAACTCCTCACCGCAAGAAAGTACAATCTAATTTGTGACAGACTTAAACAGTTTAAACCTGCACATTTCAAAACAACAGATATTCGGATTGAAAATATAAAATTTATGAACATGATTACTGTAAAGAAAATAAAGGAAGCTGTTTCAGGCAACTCGTTTGCAAAACATCCAAAAAAAACTTTCTGCCCATATTGTGAAAAATTTGTCATTCCAAAGAGGCTTCATAAATTAGATATTGGAGATATTGTACTTTTTCTATTAACTGCAGGATTTTGGGCTATTTTTCTTTTTGCCATTTATCTCTTTATAAGGAGATGTCCTGTTTGTAATTATAACCTCAGAGGATTTAAGTCTCTTACAGAAGATAAAAGGCAATAGACTAAATCCCCCTCTTTCCCCATTTTCTAAAGGGGGATTTAAGCTGTTTTTTAAGTTAATTCAATAGCCACATTCCCAATTAAAAAAAAACAAGGCGTTGACTATTATAAAAGAATAGTCAACGCCCCTTAACTACACCCTCCATCTCGCTTTCACTAACAGATCAAGCAAGAATCAGGAAATTAAACATTAACATCTTAACCAAGGATACGCTTATTGCCTCAGTGTACTTACGGCTTCTAACTCTAAGTGGTAAGCTGCTTCACCGTGTTGCGTGATATCCAGTCCTCTATTCTCTTCTTCTGCCGTAGTCCTTAAGCCTACAGTCGCTTTAACAACCAATCCAACAATTATGGTTGCAGCAAAAGAGTATGCCCAAGAAGCCAGGAAGCCTATACACTGCAAACCCAATTGCGCAGCACCTTCACCACCCCATCCAATAAATAAACCATCAACACCATCAGGGCCCATTACCATCTTGGTACAATAAAGTCCTGTAGCAAATGCTCCAATCGTTCCACCGATACCATGTACACCAACAACGTCCAATGCATCATCATAACCAAGGGCAGCTTTCATCTTTACACAAGCAAAGTAGCAGCCTACTCCCGCCATAATTCCTATCTGTATAGCGCCCAGAGGTCCAACAAAACCAGAAGCTGGTGTTATGGCAACAAGACCGGCAACTGCCCCGGAAGCCAAGCCTAATAATGTAGGCTTTCCACGATGAATCCATTCACATACCACCCACGTACAAGCAGCAGTTGCAGCTGCACTATTAGTAATCACCCACGCAAATGCCGCCCTGCCATCAGCTGCCAACTCGCTGCCGGCATTAAAGCCAAACCAGCCAAACCAGAGCAAGCCGGCACCAAGGGCTATCATTGGAACGTTTGCAGGAGGCCTTACATTTGCGCTCTTACGTTTCCCAAGTAATAGAACCAGAGCAAGTGCGGCTGCGCCCGAATTTATGTGTACAACGGTCCCACCTGCAAAGTCTAATACACCAATATTTTGTAGCCAGCCTCCGCCCCATACCCAATGACAAACCGGATCATATACGGCAGTTGCCCAAAGGGGAATAAACAGCGCGCATGCACCAAACTTCATGCGTCCTTCCACGGCACCTAATATAAGACCTACAGTAATAATGGCAAATGTCGCCTGGAACGCAACAAAGGTGTATTGAGATATAGTACCCGAGAGTGAATCAGGCGTGATACCATGCAAGCCTACTGTTGAAAAGCCTCCCATCATCCAGCTCCCTTCAGCAAACGAGAAGCTGTATCCCCAGAATACCCACTGAACACTGATTATGGCCATACACATAAATACCATCATAATCATATTATTTATGTTCTTTACGGAACTCATTCCGCCATAAAAGAATGCCAGGCCTGGTGTCATGAGGAGCACCAGAGCTGAAGCGGTAAGTATCCACGCATTATTACCTGTATCAAGAGTAGCCTCATCTGCCCATGCCATTTGAGATGAAAATATCATTAGAATAAACATTAAGATGAAAATATAACTAAATTTTCTCATTCGCATAACCTCCTTTTGTTATCAAACATTTACATAGTAATTTAATATGTAAATAGCTAACACTATTTAACAAAATAAATAAATAATATGAGATAAATAATTAAATTGCTTTTGCTCCTGTCTCCCCTGTCCTTATTCTTATAATATCTTCTACGTTAGACACAAATATTTTCCCATCTCCTATGCTACCGGTTCTGGACACTTCACAAATAGCATTAGTCACCTTCTTTACATCTTTATCATCCACAACTACCTCTATCTTAATCTTTGGCAGCAAATCTACGGCATATTGCCTGCCTCGATAGACTTCAGTGATACCCTTCTGTGTACCGTGACCTTTGACCTCTGTAACAGTCATACCCGCTACTCCCAGGGTTTTTAGAGCTTCCTTTGCAGCACTCAATTTTTCATCCCTGATAATCGCTTCAACTTTTTTCATTACAGCCACCTCCTATAAATCATAAAATAATAAAAGAACAATATAAATTTCCTACAAAACTATCGATATATAACGCCCCCCTTCTTCCAATTAATAACTCTTACCTCTTCTCTGCATACTGAAAGCCTGCCCAAACGGCTCATCCAGAGGCTAAGGAAGCAGTTGGGCACAAAGATTTACGATTATTATACTTTGTCTAAATTCTTCATCAGCTTACAACTTTTAAAAGTCAGTAACAAAAAAACCGTGATGCAATAGTTTAGCTACAGCTTCACGGCCTTATGATATAAATTTCTTGTTAGGATATTATATTCTACTTGCTCTCTAAATGAAAAAAGCAGTTTAGAAAGAAAGTCTTTATCCTCCTTAAAAGAAACATTTTCTATACATCCAAAACCCGCCCTTTCACTACGTTCATTTCCAACACTTTCTCCAAATCCACCGAATATATTTATAACAGAAGAAAATATCGGTAAACAGAAACAATGAATATAGACCACCAGTAGCAAGTAAAAATCCTTGACAATCCTATTATATTGATTTGTTAACATACTGTAATATCCCGTAAAGAATAAATCGTTACTACCTTCTGAAACAGATAATATTGACGAAGATTTAATGTACGAAAATGTTTTTTTATGAATGGCGATGTTATTAAGTTGCATTTCAGAAATAGGTTTAAGAGGTTTCGCAGAATAATAAATGAAATTTTCAAAGATTTCAATAATTACCAGAAATCTTTATAAGTTGCTATGTATCGCAATGCGTATACCATAACACATATCAAAAAACAACTGTCATATTTCACGCAATATCAATTACTTACGACACATTGTATGATATAAGCCATTAAATGAAATAGTCAAAATTATGGCGCATATTTGCCACTCGAAAATCCGCCACTTCTAACCAATTACTACAACAACACTTATAACTGGCAGGCAGAAATTTGATAAAAAAATTGAAATTTTAGCTAATTTAGACCTCTTTCTCACGCAATTATTATATGTATACATTCAGAATCTTCATTTCTTGAGAAGTAAAATGTGGAAATCGTGGTAGAGTCACCCTAAAGGTATTCTATTCAAAACAAGTAATCTTCACAAAATGCGGATCTATTCCAGACTCGCCGCAACGAATCTGCCTCCCGACCGACTCGTATCTAGAGCTGCTTCAAGGGTCGCCTCAGGCGACAGGCATGACATGACTTTACTTGCGTAGTTACCTCTATTAGAATGGCAATGCATCTCATTATAATCGAGTTGTGTGTTATCTAAAATGTCAAAACAACATCAGTATCTTCAAATACTTTACTACAATTATATAATGAAATAATTTCTCAGGTATGTATTTGGGTGTGTTTCTTAAACCTCAAAAATATAATATTTCCGATAGCTATTTTTGCTTACTTAGCCTTTCAAAGATGGGAACTCGGTGTTTTAGGGAAATCGGTACGAAGCCTAACCTGAAAAAGTTATCTATGCAAATGAAGATACCTCGCAAATCCATTATATTGACACGTAGGACTCATAAACGACGGTATCTGCGACCGGATAACTTCTGCAAATCTGTTGTAGTCGCCCCCC
>CAKKPF010000149.1 GCA_919901575.1 Candidatus Brocadiaceae bacterium | reverse complement strand
GTGAGGCGGCGAGGTTTTATGCCAAGCTGACAAAAACAGATTTAACAGGCGAACCGTGGTATCCGGGGCGTATTCTTTATTATCTGTGGTCTCACCAGAGAGTGCATATGGAGCCGGCCTTTATTATTGATATTAGTGATGAGTTTGAAAGTAAAGTTGAGGTGGTGAAATCCTATAAGTCTCAATTTGCATACAATGAAGAGAGATGGAATGACGTTAATAGAACAGTACATTCATACGGTCAGTATTATGGGTCATTGATCGGGACGCAATACGGGGAGCCGTTTGCGAGCCGTGAAAAATTGGGATTGAGAGATATAAGAGACTTGTTATGAATACAGAATTGAGGGATTGAATAATTCCTGAATTCCTTAATTGAAGATAATGAATACATTTCGAGTTGGCAAATTAAACACAAATCTCCTTGGCGAATTATTGAGCGCTGTTAAAAATAAAGATCCAAGGGTTATTGTAGGCCCGAAGGTTGGTGAAGATGCTGCGGTAATAGATTTTGGAGATAAGTATCTTATTGCAACAACAGACCCCATAACCTTTACGTCTTACAAGATAGGATGGTATATGGTTAATGTAAATGCAAACGATATTGCAACTATGGGGGGAGTGCCAAAGTGGCTTCTTGCATCAATCTTCCTGCCGGAAAACAAAACGGATAGCAGACTGGTTAGGGAAATATTCCACGATATTGAAAAGGCTGCTGATGAATTAGGGATCGTTCTTTGTGGCGGGCATACAGAGATTACTAAGGGGTTGGACAGGCCTGTGTTGTCAGGGCACATGCTTGGCGAGGTGGATAAAGATAAGTTAGTGACGAATTCAAATGCAAGGGCAGGCGATGATATTATATTGACCAAGGGTATTGCAATCGAGGGTATGGCGCTTCTTGCGAGAGAAAAAGAAAAGGAGTTGTCCGGAAAATATGGCAATTTGTTTGTAGAGAGGGTTCAGAATTTTTTGCATGATCCCAGAATCAGCGTTGTAAAGGAGGCTCTTATAGCAAATCAAGCGGCTGATATTCATGCGATGCACGATCCTACAGAGGGAGGTTTGGCAACCGGGTTATTCGAACTTGCAAGTGTATCGAACACGGGTGTTCTGGTTTATGAGGAGAAGATTAAGTGCCTGGATGAAGCGAGGGTTTTATGCTCTGAGTATAATCTTGATCCGATGGGAGTTATAGCTTCCGGTGCATTATTAATAGTAATAAACCCTGATGATAGAGAGGCTGTATTAAGTAAACTTGCGCAAAATAGTATTGAGTGTTCGGTGATTGGCAAATTGACTGATAAAGAGGATGGTTTGAAAATAATAATTGATGGAGAGTCGAGGGATCTACCTCTTTTTGAAGTAGACGAAATTACCAGGGTCATTTAATTTTGTAGGGGCGTATGGCTATACGTCCCAACTGTACAAGACGGGATTCTTCTTTTCAGATAACCTCATAGAATGACAGGATTCGGCAAAGTGTTGCAATAGTGATAATTAGCTTGACACTCATAGATATTACTTGTAGAATCCTTAAAATCCAGTTCCAGAAAGCCCTTTTTTTGCCTTAAGAGTTTGCAAAATTAATACTTAAACAATCCTGTATGAGAGATAATAAATTATGAATGGTTACGGAGACCAACCGGAATTCAGGTTTGATAAAATACAACTTGACCCATTTAAGAAGTATATAATACCCATAGCTTTCGTTATAGGTATTATCATAATTGGGTATTCTACTGTATTTACTGTAAAGGCAAATGAGGAAGCTGCAATTTTAAGGTTTGGAAAGTATACGGAGACTGTCGGGCCGGGATTACATTTTAAGTTACCCTTTGGTATTGACAGGGTATATGCCGGAGAGGTTAAGCGTATATACAATGAGGAATTCGGTTACAGAACTCTTCGGTCTGGTAGGGAAAGTGTGATTGACTATAATTTTAGAGGTGCACAGGAGGTTTCTCTAATGCTGACCGGGGACAGGAATTGTGCCGAGGTGCATTGGGTAGTGAGATATAAAATTAATAATCTGAAAGAGTTTCTTTTTAATGTGAGGGATGTGCAGAGTACTATAAGAGATGTCAGTGAAACTGTAATGAGAAGAATTATAGGTGACATGTCTATTGATGAAGTACTGACTATTGGCAGAAGGAAGATAGAGGAAATTGCAGAGATAGAAATGGAAACGATACTTGACTCATATGGCTGTGGAATTGATGTACAGGTGGTAAACCTGAAAGGCGTTAATCCACCGGGGCAGGTTAAGGATGCCTTTGATGCCGTTAACAAGGCTGTGCAGCTGAGAGATCAGATTACAAATGAGGCTGAGGGTAGGAAGAACAAGGTTATACCGGCTGCAATGGGAAAGAAGGAGCAGACAATTCGTGAGGCGGAAGGGTATAAGATTAAGAGGATAAATGAGGCGACTGGAGATACAAAGGCGTTTCTTGCCGTATGGAGTGAGTACGAGAAGGCAAAGGACGTAACCAGGAGAAGGCTTTACCTTGAAACCATGGCAAAGGTCATACCTAAATGTGAAGAAATATATATAATTGATAAAGATCAGAAAGGGATTTTACCTATACTCAATCTGGGAGAGAGTAAGGTGATGAAATGAAGCAAACAGCACAAGCATACATAGTAATAGCCATAATCGTAGTAGTTGTAATAATTATAATAGCCAGTAGTTCTTTTTACGTAGTAGACATTAAATCTCAGTGTGTGATTACTCAATTTGGCAGGCCGGTTAAGGTTGTACAACAGCCTGGGTTAAAGATAAAAACACCTTTTATTCAAAAAACTAAATATTTTGAAAAGAGAATCATAGAATGGGATGGCGAGCCTAGTGATATCTTAACAAGAGATAAGGAAAACATCGCCGTTAATACCTGGGCTCGTTGGAGGATTGTTGACCCTTTGAAATTTTATACATCATTAGGAACGGAAGATAAAGGCCAGGGCGTTCTGGATGAGGTAATAGAATCAGCCGTGAAAAATATTGTAAGCTCGTATCCTTTACATGAGGTTCTCAGGAATACTAATCGAAAGCTCGAATATACGACAGTAGAGTTGGAAAAGGCGGAAATAGACAAGAAGGTGAATGTTGTTAAGGGCAGGGCAAGCCTGGTCGGAGAAATAAATAAGATGGCTAATGAAGGGTTAAGCGAGAGATATGGCATGGAACTGGTTGATGTCAGGATAACGCACATTAATTATGTTCCAGCTGTTATACCTAAAATATTTGACAGGATGCGCTCAGAAAGAATCAGGATTGCAAACAGATATGAGTCTGAGGGCAGGAGGGAAGAGGCTGAAATATTGGGGTATATGAATAAAGAACTGGAGAAGATAGAATCCGAAGGCTATAAGATAGCGGCCGAGACAAGAGGTGAAGCAAATGCCGAAGTAATCAGAATATATGCGGATGCATATAATAAAGCTCCTGAATTTTATTCCTTTACAAAGACCCTTGAAACATATGAAAAGACAATTGACAATAATACTCGCTTGTATTTGAGCACTGATAGTGATTATTATCAGTATTTAAAGGGTTATGCAGGAAACGAGGAGCCTCCTGCTGTATTATCCGGTCAATAAATGAAGGTTTAGGTATCGATCAATTAGCGAAAATTCTGTGTTTAAGCTGAAAAGAGAATTGAAATAGATTTATATTTGTTTTTTAAGAACTGGATGTATAACAGGCCTGATTGCATTTCACACTTACCCCTTAAATATCTTGTACTGTTAAACTGCTATTTTAAATGTATCAAATCGCTAATATTATTACCGCCCTCATTTATATGAACGTAAACTGTCTTCCTTTGATAAAAATTTATGCATTCAAAACCTTACTTTGTTTATGAAAATAAAACGGTTTTTGTTTATTTCCTAACGATATCCGGCATAATACACCTTATCTTTATCTTTTCAACTTCCAGTTTAAGTCATGTATTAAAACCTGCGCTTAATTTTAATGATAAGGCCTCGAAGAATAACTATGCAATAGAGATAGATCTTGAACCCGAAAAGGAAAAAGAAGAAAGCATTCAAAATGAAGAAGAGTCAAAGGAAGAGGTAGAAGCGGATAAAGAAGATTTCCCGGAAGAGAAGAGACAACTTTTTGTAGATACACCTGATAATGCTGTAGACGAGGAAACTCAAGCAGATACTAATAAAATAGGAGAAAAAGGGTCTATCGCAAGAGATATGTATACAGGGGAAGATAATGTAAATGATAAGCCCAGATTAGAGAGTGATACTGTTTTTCCCGGGGAAGTTCCTGATGAACTTGCGTCCACTGTGCTTCAAGAATCAGGTTTTCCTATAGAGGCTGTATACGGTGAATCCGCCGAGAATGTGGCGGAGGAGGTAACTCAACCAGTAGTTGAAGAGGAAACAGTCGATAGTTTGCCTAAAGTGAGTGATAGTGAAGGGTTGCCTGTTAATAATGAAATTGAGTCATTAGATGAGATGCAGGATGAAACTGTCGTTCAAGATGTCAAAGCAGAGGATGTCGAAGCTATGAGTTCCCAAGCCTTGAACAGTCAAGATACGGGACAATTAGAGGATATTGATAAAGTAATAGCTATCACACGGGAGTCAGATGTAGTTATCATGGAGACAGAGCCACTGGAGAGTATGGAAGCTGAAACTGCTGTTGTAGAGGAAAAGGCAGAAGAAATAATCGAGCCCGTCGAAGAATATACAAAAACGGCGTCTATTCCTAAGGCCATGATGAAAGATATAATCGAAGGCGGCAAAGAGAGTATTGCAAACAAAGTTCAAAACAGTATTACTATACCTGAACCACGAGGAAACAACATACCGGCCGGCAATGATGCTCCCTTCTTTGAAGACAATATATCAAATGCACCAATTACTGGTTCGGAATCCTTTAATATAAAAAAGCATGAATACGCTCCGTACTACAAACATATTAAAGACAAAATAAGATTGTACTGGTTGTTGCAATACGGCACAGATGCATCAATTAATCAAGTAACCAATGATTACAAACCAGTAATCGTGACATTTAAGGCGCTTCCTTCCGGCAAAATAGCCGATGTAATAATTGCAGATTCAGCGGGGAATGAACTTTTAGCGTCTAAAATACAAAAATCAATTCAAAATACTGTATTAGATAAATTTCCGGAATATATTGATGAAAAATACATAAATGTTAAATTTAGTTACTATTTCTTTTAAGGTGGAGGCAATATATTGGAGTGGATAGTGGGCGGCGGGCCCATAATGATACCTTTGTTTATCTGTTCTATTCTGGCGCTTGCCGTCATTCTGGAGCGTGCAATAAGCCTGAGGAAGAACCGCATTATAAGGCCGGAACTGGTAGATGTGATCAATGCTGTCAGGGGGGCGGAAGACATTAACCTCATTTTAACGAGATGCAATGCTGTAAAGGGGCCGTTCTCCAATATAATCAAACGCGCAATCTCTAATGCTTATT
>CAKKPF010000148.1 GCA_919901575.1 Candidatus Brocadiaceae bacterium | reverse complement strand
AAAGATAATTCACAAGGAAGATGAAACCGTACCTGTTGGGACAGTTATTGCTACCCTTGAAGAAGTTGAGACAGGACAAACTACTTCTGCGGCGAAGGAAGAAATCGTATCGGCAAAAGAGAAGAAGGTAGAAGAAAAAGCCATTCCTGTTCCTCCTCGTCCGCATAAAACACAGACTGAAAAAAGGCTTTCACCTTTAGTTAAGCAAATGGCCAGAGAATACAGGATTGACCTGAGTAAGGTTACGGGAACCGGCATTGGCGGCAGGATTACAAAACAGGATATTCTAATCTACACAAAAGGGAAACCGGTATATGCGCCTCCTGCTGCTGAAGAAGGTACACAGGAGAAAGAAAAAATAATTCCGGTAAGCCCCAAGCGTAAGATAATTGCTGAACGAATGGTGGAAAGCAAGAAGACTGCCGCACACGTAACCACCACTATTGAAGTAGACATGTCAAGGATAGTAAAATTCAGGGAAGAACACAAAGAATCATTCTTCAGGAATGAGAAGGTTAAACTTACTTACCTCCCATTTGTCATGCTTAATACTGCACGCTCCCTTAGACAGCATCCTGTATTCAATTCATCATGGTCAGATGAAGGTATAATCATGAAAAAAGATATAAATATTGGAATCGCAGTTTCTCTTGAGGACGGCCTCATAGTTCCGGTTGTAAATAATGCTGACAAAAAACATCTGGATGAACTTGCCAGAGCAAGCCATGATTTAGCAGAAAGAGCCAGGAATAAGAAATTAAAACCTGATGAAGTCATGGGTGGCACATTTACAATTACAAATTACGGCTCCAATGGGAGTTTATTTGGCACGCCTATTATTTTACTGCCTCAAATTGCCATTTTAGGAATGGGGACGATAACAAAGAAACCCGTTGTGATAAATGATGCCATTGCTATCCGTTCCATGATGTATTTAAGCCTTTCATTTGATCACAGGGTAGTTGACGGCGCCAGGGCCGACAAATTCTTAACAACTATTAAAGAGGGCCTTGAAGGCTGGGAACAGGAATTAAATGAAAAGATGCCTCCTGCTGAAACCGGGTTTGGTGGAGTATGGTAAAGCCTGGCAGCTTCAAAAACGCCTCTTTACCGCAAGAATGTCAGGCCGGATAGAAGACATAATGATTACCCTTCAACATCCTCCCACATATACGCTTGGTCGTAGAGACAAAAACGTTAATCACTTCCTGATCGATAAAAAGCAACTGAGAGACAGGGGGTTTTCTATTTATAGAGTTGACAGGGGTGGCGCCGCCACATATCACGGACCCGGACAGATAGTATGTTACCCTATAATCGGGATGAAGGCATTTACAGATGATTATTACTTCTACCTCCGAATGCTGGAAGAAGTGATGATAAAAACACTACGGTTTTACAAAATCAAGTCAACACGTATTGAAGGATTAACGGGTGTCTGGGTGGGAAAGAAGAAAGTCGGTTTTGCAGGTATCAGGATAGTTGGAGGAATTACGATGCACGGCTTCTCTTTAAATGTAAATAATGACCTTTCACCTTTTAACATGATCATACCATGCGGAATAAAAAATATCACGATAACATCATTATCGAAACTGCTGAAAACTAACATAGATATAAGAGAAACAACGGACTTAATTATCAGGAACTTTAATAATGTTTTTAAAACAGTGACTCATATTGCAAGTGTGGAAGAAGTACTGGAGCAAATAGATGCAGATTCAAAGCCTGCTCAATTTCAATGCATTATGCAGTAAATCCATCTCATTTCCCTTGACTCCAATATCGTATTGTCTTATTATTGCATTTCATAAGAGTATTAGTAGAGTCAGGTCTTTTATCTTGACATTTTTGATTTCTGTTTATCAATCTATTTATAGTTGAGTAGTGCATTCCAAGAATTGGCAATGTCAAGAATAAAGACCTGACCTGTCAAGACAAATAGAAAATGTCAGGTTATTGACAAATTAAAAATGTCAGTAAATTAGCATAATTTAATAAAGAGATAAGGTAAAAGCAATATGATGTTGTGTAACGGAAGGAGGCCGTAGGCCGACTGGAGTTACACAACATCAACCGTCAACATGTTACTGCCATGAGCAGTAATGCCTTTTGTTTATTCTTGTGCACTTGCTTGTGCCTTAATTCCTGTTCTTTGTAAAATATATGTATTGAACCGTCCAAGTGTTTATGCACCATGACTTTTGCTCTAACAAAACTGATCCGGTAATTGCTGGGCAATATCTGAAATGTCTTTGCCTTGTAGCTTATAGTATTGTCAGATGCTACGGTTCTTTCTTCTTTGATACAGAAGATATTGCTTAGATCTAAATCCTTAGGTAATGCTCTATACGCGGAACCTTTTGCTCTGGGTAAGCGGGCAAATTTACTATTATTTCTGACGGTACAACCAGTTTGCTTCGGACTTTGCCGTTTATCTGGATTACCATCTCTACCTGTTCGGCGGCTATGGTGTCCTCAGATTTCTTAGGTTCTTACTCTTCATAAACGAAAATACCTGCTGATCATCGAGCCATGATGCGATTGCATTCGCAGCTACTTGATGCCCCATATGATTCCAGTGACCGTCAAGTTTCCAATTTAAGTTCTTGTTTGATTTAATTGCCTCACGAAAAACAGGAGTCAAGTCAAGAAACGAAACTCCTTCTGATAAGGTCCAGAGTTTCATGCTCTTTTGAATCTCAGTTTCTTCTGATAGCCACTCTTTCCTTATTTCACTGCCAGTAATGATCCACGGATTCGTTTCACTGTGACTCTTGGGGTCATATTGGAATGTACTGGGTATCAATATAACTGCAGTTTCGACTCCTCTTTGTTTTGCTCTTTCAAGAATCTCTGACAATATATTGGTCATATTTTCCCATTTCTTTTTTGCTCTGGTGTTCGATATGTCTATCGAGTCACTCCAATATTCCGGATAGAGCAAGCCAAGTGAAAGTATCGATCCATTGAATGTTCCCTGGTTGACTGCGGTAACTAGTTCTTGCGGCAGAGATTCCTTCCATCTATTGATTTGTGACTGCGGTATATTTTTCTTTCTTGCCAGTTCGGAAATAGTCAAGATGAAGTCAGTAGTCTTGGTCTTGCGGTGATGCTCACTCTGCAAGTAAAACAATGCCAACTGAGTGTACACGCGAGGCCAAAGAGTTTGTGTAATCTTTTTTAAGCCAGATCGAGAGTGTAGAAAACTAAAGGGTTTCAGATATAGTTTTTCAGGTGTATCAGCCACATCGTTCACAAATAAACAAATGAACAATGCGTCTGGTTTGTATTCTAACCCCACTTCCAGAAATAATTTCCCGTACATCAAGGGACCGGCTCCAGTTAACCCGCCATTTATGAATAGAACACTTTTGTCTGAAGATTGGAACTTCCCTTCAAGCAAGTCTGTAAATCTCTTACCATCATCAACCCCCTCGCCTTCTGTAAACGAATCACCAGAAACAAATACCCTAAATGTATTTGCGGGTTTCTCTGCCGGAATATCATGGTATCTCAATCCTCGACTATTAGTTTTGAAAATATATTGAAATTCTTTGTTCTGCCTGACCTCTTCATAGTTTATCGGATGTGAAATCTTCTGAGGAACTTCGGATGGAAAGCTCAGAAAGCCAAGAACACAATTACAAAGAAATAAAGAGATTGCTACGCCAGCAAGGACGAGGCTACTGTTGAGAGAGATTTTTTTGAGTATTAGTATATATTTGTGCATAGCACGTATTCATTAGCTAAAAGGAGAGCCTGACAGCGGCTCATCTCCACGCTTGCGGGCGAATAGCAGTTAAATAGACAGCATCTGTCTATTTCGAATAGCATAATCGTAATTTATAATACTTAAAAGCAAATTTCAAGTGAAATTTATAAGAAGTCAGAGAAAAGATTGGCTTGCATTTGGTTTTTACCTGTACAGAAAAAAATAGAGCGTACTAATAATCATGGAAGACAAGGATATATGTTTATCTGACTACAAGGTTCACAAGTTTCTTTGGAACTACGATTGTCTTTATTATCTTTTTGCCATCCAGATTCTCAATTATCTTCTGGTCCTCCATCACGCGTGATTTCAAATCATCTTCACTTATTTCTGAAGGTACAACCAGTTTGCTTCGGACTTTGCCGTTTATCTGGATTACCATCTCTACCTGTTCGGCGGCTATGGCGTCCTCATCGTAAATTGGCCAGGGTACTGAGAATATGCTTGGGTTGTGTCCCAGTATTTTCCAGAGTTCTTCACAGATGTGAGGGACGAATGGCGCCAGAACCTTTACAATAGTTTCAAGGGATAGTCTCAGAATATTAAAGTCATTAATGTTTACCTCGTCTTTAAATTCTTTGTCTCTTAACCCTGCACTGAAATCCACGACCATGTTGAGCAGTTCCATCACAGCGGCTATTGCAGTGTTAAAGCTCCATGATTTTTCTATATCCTCGGTGACCTTCTTTATAGTTATGTTTATGTGTCTATAAAGTTCTTTTGTTTCTTTTGAAAATAATGAGTGTTGTATCTCTGTATCAGGGACATTTTTGAAATGTTCTTCAAATTCTGTAATATTATTCCATAGCCTGTTCAGGAAACGGTAGGAGCCGATGACGCCCCTGTCGTTCCATTCGGCATCCCGCTGTGGTGGGGCGATAAATAACGTATAGAGCCGTTGTGTGTCAGCGCCGTATTTTTCGGTGATCAGGTCCGGATTAACGACGTTCCCCTTTGACTTGGACATCTTTGCCCCGTCCTTGATGATCATGCCTTGAGTAAAAAGATTTCTGAACGGTTCATTGAAATTTATGAGCTTGAGATCAAAGAATACCTTTGTTATGAATCTTGAATAGAGTAGGTGTAAAATTGCATGTTCGATACCGCCTATATACTGGTCAACGGGCAGCCATTTATTTACAGTTTCAGAATCAAATGCCTGTGCGTTGTCTTTGGAAGAAAGATATCTCAGATAATACCAGCTGGAATCAACGAAAGTATCCATCGTATCAGTCTCCCGTCTTGCACCGCTTCCGCATTTCGGACAAGTTGTGTTGACGAATTCTTCCACGTCGTTAAGCGGGCTGTGGCCATGTGGCTTGAATTCTACATTTTCCGGCAGAAGCACAGGCAGGTCATCTTCCGGTACGGGCACAGCGCCGCATCTGTCACAGTAAATAATCGGTATAGGCGCACCCCAGTATCTCTGCCTTGAGATTAACCAGTCTCTCAGCCTGTAATTAATATTTCGCTCACCCATGCCTTTTTCCTCAAAGAAGTCTATAATTTTCGGGATAGCCTCCCTGTTTGGAATTCCGTCAAACTGGCAGGAATTAACCTGTACTCCATCCTCAACGTAGGCTTCTGACATTTCTTCAGGTCTAAGCGCTGTGTCATTGCCTGAAGGCTGAATGACTATCTTTATGGGCAGCTTGTATTTACATGCAAATTCAAAATCCCTCTGGTCGTGAGCGGGTACAGCCATTACGGCTCCAGTCCCGTATTCCATCAGCGCATAATTTGAAACCCATAAAGGCACTCTTTCGCTGTTGACGGGATTAATGACATATCTGCCGGTAAATATCCCTTCCTTTACAGTTCCTTCAGACGTCCTTTCGATGGCGCTCTGGCATCTGACTCTGTCTACAAATTCCGATACAGGGTTCTCATGATCAGTACCCTTTATCAATTCGTTTATTATAGGATGTTCAGGGGCCAGAGACATAAACGTAACACCGAAGATAGTGTCCGGCCTTGTAGTGAAGCATGGAATTATCTTTTCGCTTCCTTCCAGTTTGAAGTTAATCTTAGCGCCTTCACTTCTGCCAATCCAGTTCGTCTGCATTACCTTGACTTTTTCCGGCCATCCATCGAGAGTTTCGAGATCATCCAGGAGTCTCTGCGCAAAATCACTGATCCTGAAAAACCACTGTTCCAGATCTCTCTGCTTGACCCGCGTATCACATCTTTCACAAAGGTCGTCAACAACCTGTTCGTTTGCCAGCACGGTTGCGCAGGAAGGGCACCAGTTTACGGCGGCTTTCTTTTTATACGCAAGGTTGCGCTCGAATAGTTTAAGGAATATCCATTGTGTCCATTTATAATAATCCGGCTCACATGATGTTACTTCCCTGTCCCAATCGTAACCCACACCCCATCTTTCGAGCTGCACTTTCATTTTCTTGATATTATTCTTTGTATGAATGGAGGGATGAATGCCGCTGGCAATCGCCGCATTTTCTGCCGGAAGGCCAAAGGCATCCCATCCGATTGGTGAGAGAACCCTGAACCCTTTCATGATTTTATATCGGGACACAACATCTCCTATGATATAGTTCCTGCCATGTCCCACGTGAAGTGTACCGGATGGATATGGAAACATTACGAGGCAGTAAAACTTGTCCCTGTCACACTCTTCATTTACACGAAACAGGCCGCTTCCTTCCCAGAAATCCTGCCATTTCTTCTCTATTTCACTGAAGTTATATTCTTTGTTACTCATGTTTGTAATTAATTCGGACGCAGATTAAGAGGATTTAAAAGAACAAAATGATAAGAATATTATCTGTGCAAATCTATAAAAATCTGTGTCCAATTCTGCATTTTAAATTATCAGATGGGATTATACCAGTCAGTATTCAATCCTTCTACAATTTTTTTACTATAGACTTATTTCCTGTAATTCCATTCATCACAGGCGTACTTCATGTCTCTTATTTTATATGCTAATCTCATCTCTTCGTCTGTCAGTTGTGAGGAAGTAAGTGTGATGCCAAAAACGTTTTTAAAACTACTTGCCAGATTATCAAATAACAGGTGAATTGTCTTTTCACGTGAATCCTTATATTGTTCCTTCCATCTCTTATGCAGGTCTAAATATCCCTGACAGAGAACTGCCCCCTGAGACTTTCTTGCAGCATAACCTGCCACCTTGCTGCCGTTTATCATGATGTCATATTTTGCAGGTGTTACAGAGCAAAATGATTGTTGGGACAGGCAATTATTTAAAGGTTTTCTTTTCGGTTCTGAGCGGTGTGCTGCTTCTTCAGGAAGATATGACGTGCACGTAAAACCTAGTTTTTCTAAGCCTCCAAATATTGATTCACCAATAAGTTTATAAAAAGATGTTATATTTTCCTGCCTGTTGTCTTTTATCCTTCTTTTAACTATTGAAAATGTGATATCGTTACCATGAAAAACAATTCCACCTCCCGTTGGTCTACGAACTATGGGAACACTTTTGTCTTTTAGAGTTTTTAAGACATTTTTAATCTTTTGGAAATAACCAATAGAGCAGGAAGTTTCTTTCCATGTGTAAAAGCGTATTGCTGCCGGTCTGTCTTCGGAATCTATGCACTTTCTGGTCAGTGCCTCATCAATTGCCATATTCATGTATGGATCGACATCCGGGGTAAATAACAATCTCCAGTTATTATTATTTGTTTTCATTTTAAATCATTGTGGTAGGGGCGAATAATTATTCGCCCCTACTTCTGCCACCTCAGGTCTGGTTTTCTGGCGGCTTGTACTTCATCAAGTCTTGATACGGGAGTAGTATGTGGTGCATTTTTTAATATTTCCGGATGACTTCCGGCTTCTTCAAGTATTTTAATCAAAGCCTCTGCAAATTCGTCCAGTGTTTCTCTTGTTTCTGTGTCCGTAGGTTCAATCATAAGCGCATCTTCTACAATCAATGGGAAATATATTGTCGGCGAGTGAAATCCGTAGTCCAACAGTCTCTTTGCTATATCCAGGGTTGCAATACCGTTTGCTTTAAGTTTCTTTGTAGAGGCTACAAATTCGTGCATGCACCTTTCACCGTATGGTATTTCAATATAACCGGAAAGTTTTTTCCTGAGATAATTAGCATTAATAATGGCG
>CAKKPF010000147.1 GCA_919901575.1 Candidatus Brocadiaceae bacterium | reverse complement strand
TATGAGTTTCTTATGCCTCAACCTGTCAAGGACCACAACCTTCATCTTTTTGATTTCATCACAAATATTCTGTGCGGTCGTCTCTTTGTTATTGTCTTTCAGCGCCTTTTCTGCCATAAGCTTTAGATTCTTCGTAATACCACAGGTTATGCTTACGCCGGCGCCCTTGTATTTGTTCCCAACTATCGTCTTTACCACATACATATCCGGAGAATTGAACAACTTCCTCCTTTCACTATATCCAACTGCGAAAATCGCCCCTCCCCCAGATTCCTTACTTACTATACAACGGTCATTCTCAAAGGCGCTAAGCACAATGTCTGCTTCGTTATCCTTATGCACCGATGCGGAACCGAATTTTTCCCCTATATACAACATCGGCATGTCCTTCCGTTCTCCCTCCGCGTTTACCACATACGCCCTCCACCAGTTAAAGCTGTTATAAATATGCCTGAGCCACCAGACTGCCATACCCCTTGTGCGAAATATATTAAACCCCTCGCCATTAGTGCTGAAATACCTTAAAGTCCTTGCCGCAACAACACCAACAGCATGTCTTAATTCATTTCTATTTGTCAACTGAAGGCCATTCCCAGAGACCTTCAAGTTGAATTTCTCAGGAATATAAGCCTCCAAAATATAAGAGTCATCTATCCTTTTGGAGTCAAAACTATTGTCCTTTATGAATGTAAAATTGTCTTTCACTTGTTCATCTTTAATAATTTCACTCATTTTTGAACGTTCTTTAAAAAGTAATAACTCTCATTATCTCATATACTGACATTGTGTTACAGCGCTACGATTGTTTATTTATATCACAGTAAAAAAAGATTGTAAATTAAAATCAACCCTTCGACTTTCCCCAACCTCAAGGACGGGGCTTTGCTCAGGGTTGGACATTCGGCTGAGCTCAGTCGAGGCCATACTGAGAGGCGTTTTTTCATCCTCGCCTTGATGGTTCGATATACTCACCATGCTGAGCCTGCCGAAGCAAAAGGCAGAATTTGAACGTTGTCGAAGTATCAACTATTTTAAAGCTTTTACGTATTCCTGTGAATAACACTAAAATTGACTTTCAAAAACTGTTTTGCTAGAATTCTCAAAGTTGGAGAGAAAGATAAAAACATAATGAAAAATTCAATTTAACACAGGATATCTTACTCGGTGTTCCCACACCAAAGGAAAGCAAAATCGGGATGGATGTCCTGGAAAAGGAGAAAAGGACTTGGGATTTGACATGGCCGCGAAAGGTAGGTTTGACCGGCATTTTACCGATTACGGCTGTTCTTGTTTACAAAGGCGGATTCACAAGATAAAATCGCTCAACTTAGGAAATACTTTAATACAGATTTACAGTGCTAATCACAAATCAACAGGCTGTCCGAGAATAGGTATTTTAATAGATTTACGAGTCATAAACCCTTTGATATCAACACCAGAATTTTCTGCTTTTGTATTCTTGGACAACCTGTCAATAGGCGACCCTCATTTATCGTCCTACTAAAATAAATCTGTCCCCTTTCTTTCTTCTATGGCGAACTCTTTCATTATCAATGCCTTCAGGGCAGAGTGACCATATGTATTTTTGTAAGGTTTCTTCGGGCACTTTTAGAATTTCTCCGGTCGCAAAGTGGTTATCCATCGTTACCTTTAGAGTGTCATATGCGATTTCTTCTTGGGTTCGTGATGTCATGATTTTCTCCTATAACGCCTTAAGCTAACTGGCGCCCAAAAGCGGGCTTCCGTTTTTGGAGGCACACTATTGGGCGTCCAGTTTAGCGATTTGTTAGATGTTTATTTTAAATCTAGGTGTTTCACAGCAACAAGTCTATGTCCTATCATATCTACAGCAATTCCGGCCTGCTCCAGAACGATATATCCAATCAAAGGTTCATATCCTCCATCTACTGGCTTCATATCCACAAATGCTACCTCCGTATTAATCTTTCTAAATCCTTCAAGTTGAATGGTAAGCGGACCGCATATTTCAACATCTACCTCATGCTGATCTGCCAATTGAACCCTTTCTTTTTCAGTAGTAAGAAATTTGCCCAACTCTTGCTTCCATGCCATTGGTAAAGTAAGCAATGTGGCGCCTGTATCGACTAAAGCATCAAACGTACGCACTTTAGATTCATCCAAAGCATTTTTTACGGTAACCTTTGCAACGATTCTGCCCATTTTCCACCTCCATTAATTATTTAGTTTTCTCCATACCGGCTAGGTCGGGAGGCTTGCGCCTCCGTCGCTCCCTAAGAACCGTACAAGATAGTTTCCCATCATACGGCTCAAGCCTCTAAAAGGTCTCCGTTTAAAGAAACCCGACAGTTATAAATCAAGTGATAATTCATCATTCAAAATAAATCTGTCCCCTTTATTGTCTAGATCATCGTCGTTTTTACATCGACAAAGTTCAGCGGCTGGCACGACTTTTTGTGCCAGTCCGCTGGAGCGATTTGTTAGGCGATTTTTTTATTTTTATAGAATCTAAATATAAAGTGT
>CAKKPF010000146.1 GCA_919901575.1 Candidatus Brocadiaceae bacterium | reverse complement strand
TCTGGGGAAGACCATCCAGGTGATACCTCACATAACAAATGAAATAAAAGATTGTATACGTAAGCTGGCAACTGCAGATACAGATGTAGTAATTTCTGAGATAGGCGGGATAGTTGGAGATATCGAGAGCCAGCCGTTTGTAGAGGCCATTAGACAATTTGGCAGGGAAATAGGCAGAGAGAACGTTTTGTATATACACCTGACACTCATACCTTATCTCCGGGCCGCAGATGAGATAAAGACAAAACCGACTCAGCACAGTGTTGGTATGTTGCGCCAGGCAGGAATCGAGCCGGACATATTGATTTGCAGAACGGAAAAACCGCTTTCCTCTGAAATAAAAGAGAAGATTTCACTTTTCTGTAACGTGGACAAAGAATCAATAATCGAAGAAACAGATGTAAAACCCTACCTTTATGAAATTCCTTTACTACTAGTCAGAGAGGGGCTTGACAAGATAATCTTAAAGAAACTTAGATTAGATTCAAACGGAGGCACCCTTGACAGATGGCTCAATATGATGGAGATACTGAAGAATCCACAGAAGGTTACTGAAATAGCCATAGTCGGCAAGTATATCGGGCATCAATCTGCATACGAATCGGTTTATGAGGCATTAACACACGGAGGTATTGGCAATGCTGCAAGGGTGAAGGAAAGAAGGATAGAGGCTGAGGATATTGAGAAGATGGGCGCCGAGAAACTTCTTCAAGGATGTAATGGTATCTTAATACCGGGTGGATTCGGGGAGAGGGGAATTGAGGGGAAGATAGAAGCGGTAAGATATGCCAGGGAAAACAAAATTCCATATCTTGGATTGTGTTTAGGGCTGCATTGCGCAGCTATAGAGTTTGCAAGAAACGTGTGTAACCTTGCAGACGCAAACAGTACTGAGTTCGATGCTGATACACCGAATCCTGTTATATGTCTATTGGAAGATCAGAAAAATATTGAGAAAATGGGTGGTACTATGAGATTGGGTGCGCAACCGTGCAGACTTGAGGCAAACACTATTGCGCATAAATGTTATGGACAGGATGTGATTTCTGAACGACACAGGCACAGGTATGAATTTAATAATAAATATAGGGACATCTTTGCTCCTGAAGGAATGATCTGCAGTGGTTTTACGATGGACAATGAATTAGTAGAAATAATTGAGCTGAAAGACCATCCATGGTTTGTGGCAGTACAATTTCATCCGGAGTTTAAGTCGAAACCAACTAATCCACATCCTTTATTTAGAGAATTTATTAAGGCTACATTGGGTGCTAATAGTTGACGTGTTATAGAAATAATCGTAATTGTTCAATATCCAAGATTATTCTTTGACTAGCCCAATAAGATATTTTGCGAGTTCTATATGTCCTTTCTCTTCCTTGCTTATAGAGTTTAAGACGTCAATAATATCCTGATCCGTAAGTTTATTAATACAATCGTCATATAAACCGCTAACGTCTTCTTCAAATTGTAGAATCTTTTGAAAAATTTCTGAAAGTGATTCTTTAGAATACATTTCTCTCGCTTTCTTGTACTTGTTGGATTAAATTTTCTATCATGTTCTTATGTCTTTGTGAATCATCCCTTAATCTTGTTATTATATTTTTTACCTTCTCTTTTTTGTCTTCACTTAGCCATTTGTAATATTTAAGTGACTTGATAGTATAAGTATAGAAGTGACTATTTGCTTCTTCCTCACTATCCAGAGCTTTATATAGTATTTCGATAAGTTGATCCTTCTTCGTCATAATTTTTCAATATAACAAACAATAATAGTAGAAAGCAAGTTTAAAAAGACAATGAGTTATCCATTATTTGTTAAGAAGGATATAGATGGATTCTTTGGCCTTGCCATTGATAATCTTGTACAGTTAATACTCATCGTGAGTTTTTGCAAATCGTTGTGTGGCATGCCTGATGAACTTGTCTTCGGGATGATACTTCCAGGTGCAGCTATTTCAATACTTTTGGGAAATCTTTTCTACTCATGGCAGGCCAGAAGGCTTGCAATCAAAACAAAAAGGAATGACATAACAGCATTACCTTATGGAATAAATACGGTTAGCCTTTTTGCCTTTATCTTTTTTATAATGGCTCCGGTATATAAGGATACGGGTGACCCATACCTGGTGTGGAAGGTTGGCATGATTGCCTGTTTCCTTAGTGGGATAATAGAGATGCTGGGGGCATTAGTCGGAGGGTGGCTGAGACATATTACGCCAAGAGCAGCTTTACTCTCTACTCTAGCAGGAATTGCTATTACATTTATCTCTATGGATTTTGCATTTAGAATATTTGAAAAACCAATAATAGCCTTATTTCCACTTGCGTTTATACTTGTCCAGTATTTTTCAAAAGTGCGATTCCCTTTAGGGTTGCCGGGAGGTTTGATTGCCATTGGAGTTGGTACAGGATTAGCCTGGATATTGGGTTATATGGATGGCGAAAGTATTGTGAATAAGAATGGGTTAGTTCACTTTTATCCACCACTTTTTTGTGGTGGAAGCATGATTGAATTGATTCAAAGTAAATACATACTTCAATATATTTCTATCATTATTCCGATGGGGGTATTTAACGTCGTGGGTTCATTACAAAATCTTGAGAGCGCCGATGCCGCTGGAGATAAATACAACACCTCTTCATCACTGTTGACTAATGGAATTGGTTCGGTTGTGGCTTCAGTGTTCGGCAGTTGTTTTCCCACGACTATATATATAGGCCATCCGGGTTGGAAGGCAATTGGCGCCAGGACGGGGTATTCAATCTTAAACGGTATCTTTGTAACGATCATTTGTTTAAGCGGATTGATCACCGTTATTCTGAAGGTAGTGCCTCTTGAAGCCGGAATAGGAATTTTGCTATGGATAGGGATTGTAATAGTTGCTCAGGCATTTCAAGAAACGCCAAAACGTCATGCCATGGCAGTTGCCATCGGCCTCTTCCCTGCGATTGCGGCATGGGGATTGTTAATGGTTGAGAGTGCTCTCCGGTCAGCAGGCACTACTCTATTCGAACTCGGGAAGAATGCATTTGCTAATAACCTGGCCATTCACGGAATGATATCGCTGGAAAGGGGTTTTATTTTTACGTCTATGATACTTGCTTCTATCTCAGTTTTCTTGATTGAAAAGAAATTTTTAACAGCATGTATGTGGTCGCTTGGAGCAGCGTTACTTTCGTTTGTAGGCATTATCCATGCATATGAGATTACGCCTAATGGTGTGCTTAGTGTGTTTGGATGTGGGGTGGCAAGTGATTTCTCAGTAGGTTATTGTTCCTTCGCCATATTGTTCATTACCATGCATTTTTATAGGCGTGGTAATGATGAGGATTAAACCCTGATAAATCCAATAATCTTTAAAGTTTTATGGCGGGGACAGGTAGATATCTGGCGTGTGTATCTAATTTCTTGCCCGTATTGCCTGGATTTCTATTGACATGAGCGAATAATTCATTACATTACGGTTTATTCACCCCTGAAGTTTTACCTTCAGCATTCACGAATTGCAATATACTTGTTTTTAGAGGTCATAGCTAATAGGTTAAACTATCATACCATCAAATAATTTTAGACTTCTCAGTCGATATTAAAAATAATAGCCGTGAAGCTACATGTTTCGATTGATGAACATGTTGGAATTTTCTTTAAGGAGAGATTTATGGTAAATGGCAAAACAAAAAAGACAGGAAAAAAATCAGTTAAGAAGACTGGAAGTTCTCCAAAAAGAACAACATCGAAGAAGAAAAGTACCGGCCAAGAGAAAAAGCCTTCTGAAAAGAGAACAAAAACCAAATCAGTAGTACAAAAGAAATCTTCAAAAAAGAATTTAAACAAGGGGGTTTATAAAGAAAAAGATACTTTAAAGATTAGAAGAACAAATATAAATGATCTCAAAAAAGTAGAGAATGTCATAGAGAAACTATCGAAAAAACCGGAACCAAGTGTTCGGGTAACAGTACCCGGTGTCTTAAGGATAGCATCAAGTGTTCCGAAGACAGCGCCAAGCGCTCAAAAGGCAATACCAATTGTAGAAATAAAAAACTATTTAAAAAAGTTATTTGGAAGCAATGCTTGACACTCGCCACGGTGTACGCCGCCTGAAGCTGGCTTGGAGGTTGCTCCAAGGTGGCCGCTACCGGGATTTTCAACTTGTTCGCAAAGAATTCTGCTGCGCCACATTTGCTTTCCATCCCGGTCTTTCCGCGCTAACGTCTGAGGTGAGCTACCCCGTTTGGCGGATAGAGCTATGTTTAAGAATAAAATATTAAAGGAAACTAAAAACATGAACACCGCATAAGATATAGGGGTTAGCTTCAGCGTTTGGTTATACTTTTTTATGCTTAAAAAGGGAACGATCTATAGATTTCTCTACGGTGAAGAAATCTTACAAAAACTACAATCTCATTTTCAAGTTTGATCCCCATACGGTAATCACTTATTCTGATTCGATAGTATTTTCTACCACTTGTAAGTTGCTTAATATTTTTTATTTCCATTAGGTTTGTAGTGTTTTCAATCATATCAATTACCGCTTTAACCTTCTTCAAAATATTTTTATCATTAATTTTTTTAAGGTCTTTGGAGAAACTTTTTTTAAAGTCAATTTTCAAGATTTCCCCTCGATAATGTTAAATATTTCTTCTCTGCTTGTAGATTCGGTGGATTCTCCTTCTTTAATTGCATTTGTTAAGGCAATGTCTTCTATTGCTTCTGCAACAATATCGTGGAACATATCCCTTTTCTGCTCAATTACCTCTATAAGTGTTTCTTTTAATAAATTTTTTAATTTTTTTTCATCAACCGATAATTGTACCATTTTACTCTCCATTTTAATTTAAAATATAATGTCATAGGATCAACAATTTCCTTAGCTTTCAGTCAATTTCATGCTCTTTAGCAATCCTAGCTGCTATTGAATAATTCCCCGTTTTAATTAATGCGTTATATATTCCTTTGATTCCTTCTATAATTATTTTCTCATCAACTCTATATTCATTTGCATATACTTCAATATCTCTACAAAAGCCAGGAGATGATTTAACTGTACCTTTCTTTCTATTTTCGATGTTCTTCGTATGCACCTTAATTCTACTATTTACCTCAGCGGTAGCCGCTTCTCTTGCCTTATTCATAGTATACATCCTCCATATAACGTGGAGATGAGCTGCAGAATCGCTGTCTAATCACGAAGTGTATTAGGCAGCGATTCTGTCAGTTCCATTGACTGGTTATGCGGCCCGCATTAACCAGTCAATGGAACTGATCGAGGGGTAAATCCGTATAACTCGTTATACGGATTTACCCTGACAACGGCTCATCTCCACGCTATTCGGCCCGCAAGCGGGCCGAATAGCAGTTAAATATACGGCTGCTGTATATTTCCAATAACATAGTCATGATTTATATTACTTTAAAGCATTTTTCAAGTGAAATTCCTAAAATTTCTAAAAAAACTTGTTTAGTTATATGGAAACAACTGATGTTCTATTGTCTTATCTATATCATTTATTTTAACGGCCTTTACCGACGGATCTGCCCCGTGCCGTGTATGATGTACTTGTATGATGTGAGTTCTTTGAGGCCCATCGGGCCGCGGGCGTGAAGTTTGTCTGTACTGATGCCGATCTCAGCGCCCATTCCGAATTCAAAACCATCTGTGAAGCGTGTGGATGCATTTACGTACACCGCAGCAGAATCAACCTCGTCTGTAAATTTCTTCGCATTGGATTTGTCCTCAGTTATTATGGCATCCGAATGTGAAGAGCCATAAACAGAGATATGTCTGATAGCATCGTCAATGGATGATACAATCTTTACTGAAAGTATCTTTTCTAAATATTCTGTTGACCAATCTTCTTCTGTAGCCTGTTTCATTTCAGGCAGTATCTTACGACTCTTTTCACACCCCCTCAATTCAACGCCTGATTCTGACATACCTTTGAAAATATCCGGAAGGAATGTCCCTGATATCTTCTCGTGTACCAGCATGGTCTCCATCGCATTGCATGTGCCGGGTCTCTGAAGCTTAGCGTTCAAGCACACTCCCCTGGCCATGTTCAAATCAGCAAATTCGTCCACATAAACGTGACATACACCCTTATAATGTTTTATAACTGGGATAGTGGAATTTTCAACT
>CAKKPF010000145.1 GCA_919901575.1 Candidatus Brocadiaceae bacterium | reverse complement strand
GCAGTAATCAAGTAAATGTAATGTTACTGTAACAGAAGAATAGATAGCCAGCAGGATTGAATATCTTGTTGAAGGCCAGATCAATCAACAAATGAAAAAAGGTGGCTTAAAGGACGAAGAGGCCCTTAAAAGTGAACTCGAAAAGGCCAAGCTAACTTTAGATCAGTACAGAAAAAATATAGCAAAGATGTTTAAACTTACCAAGGGTCAAGTAGAAGCTGAAATATTAGCTGAAAAAATTATAAAACAAACTATAAAAATAACAGACGAAGAATTGCATGAAGCTTATGAGGAAGAACTCGGGGAGAAAATCCTCGCCAGGCAGATTGTGTTTCGCACTTCGAAAGATGCGGAAGAAACCCTTGAGAGAATTAGAACTGGCGCTGATTTTGAGGCACTGGCAAAAAAGGAGTCTGTTGATAGGAATTCTGCTTCACGTGGAGGCAAAATGCGTCCGTTTGGGCCACAAGGAGTTATGGGAAAAGCAGTAGCAAATTTGAAAAATGGAGAAGTGAGCGAAATAATAAAGACGGATAGCGGATACCATATAATTAAGATAGAAAAGCGAATACCAAGAAATATGAAGAAATTCAGTGAAGTAAAAGAAGATCTTGTCAAGCTTGTAACCGCACAGAAAGTGCAAACAAGAATAAGTCCATGGCTTCTAAACCTTGCCGAAAGTGCGGAAATTATCAGGAATTTGCCGGAGTAAAGGTTATAGTCACGTCTTTATTGAGTTGACTACAGAGTAACCTTTAAGTTATTTACATTCTCTTTTACGTAATCATTCAGCGAGTTTAAAGCAATTAAGTTGGCAATGTGTTTGTTCGTACAAACTTTGTCCGCTTCATCTGTAAAAATACTAACCAAATTCATTATTGTATATTGCATGTTCTGTCGTATTACTATACTTCCCTTTAAGCTTTTTTTCTTCTTACTATTAAGTTTGACCAATCCTTTCGATTCTTGAACATCCGTATCATTGCCCCAATTGTATTGTAATTTTTCCAACATAGCCTTATTCCCTCCTTATTAAATGGTTTTAAAATTCCTCAACCTGAGAATATAGTTCGCAATTAGTGTGCCCATAGCATACTTTATCTTTTTATAGTTTTATAAGATTTATAAGTTATGAAGGTCAGGCGACTTATAAGTTTGCAAGGAAATATATCATCGTATATATAAAAGAAATTTAGTAAATGTTTGTTGAAAATTTATACTTCTTTTATACTTCTTTTACTTAGTTGACTGTATGCTCTTTACGGTTATAATATGATTTTTTGAAAAAACGCAATGAACATAAGAAACAGAAAAGATCATATATATTTCGGAAGAAAACGTGGTTAAACAGTAAAAATACAATTAAATAAAAAGAAAGTATGCCAAAGACCGTAGCTATTATCCCTGCAAGATATGCATCGACCAGGCTTCCAGGTAAATTAATTAAAAGCGAAGCAAAGGAACTTACTGGAAAATATCTTATTGAACATGTATATGGAAGAGTCAGGGAGGCGAAGAATGTTCATGAGGTTATCGTCGCTACAGATGATGAACGTATTGCCAAAGTGGTAAAACAATTTGGCGGATGTGTTAGAATGACATCTACGTATCACAAATCTGGTACGGACAGGATTGCTGAGGTAGCATCCAACCTGGATGCAGATTATGTTGTGAATGTTCAGGGAGACGAACCAGACATCAAAGGAAGTATGATAGATGATTTGATTAAAGCCATGTACGCTGAAAAGGAAGCGGTGGTTTGTACATTTGCAAATGAAATAAGGTCTATGGACGAATTTACGGATCCAAATGCGGTAAAGGTCGTTATAGATAAAGATAGCTATGCTATGTATTTCTCCAGGGCGTCAATTCCGTATATCAGGGATGGAAATATTAATTCTAAATTTTCCATGTTTGAGAAACCATCAGATGAAATTAGTACCGGAAATAATGCATCATTTCTTTTTTTAAAACATCTTGGTATATATATGTACCATAAGAACTTTTTACTGACATTTTCCAGCCTGACAATACCGGATATAGAAGAACTGGAAAAACTGGAGCAACTTAGAGTTCTTTCAAATGGATATAAAATTAAGGTTGTCGTCACGCCTTACATGTGTGACGGTGTGGACACACCTGAGGACTTTGAACGATTCCTGGATAAGTACCGCCTTGGAGACCATTGACGTACTACCTTGAATTTAATGAATGCATTCTTATTATGAGACAAAATCTGCGAAACCTGTAGTTGATTCAAGAAAGGGTTGTATATGACAAAGCACATATTTGTTACAGGCGGTGTTGTTTCTTCTCTCGGAAAAGGCTTAAATGCTGCGTCTATTGGCATGCTTTTAGAGAGCCATGGTCACAAAATAATTTTACAGAAATTTGACCCTTACGTTAATGTTGATCCTGGCACAATGGCCCCGTTTGAG
>CAKKPF010000144.1 GCA_919901575.1 Candidatus Brocadiaceae bacterium | reverse complement strand
GCGCCTGCCCGACTATATTCAGGCGGGGAGTCGAGGAATCTAACTTGTTGCTATGATATGATTATATTAATCAAGTGAAAGGAGATGTAGAATGAAAGGCGTAGTTAAAGTCAAAATTGTTTTGGCTATCTTTGTTTTTTTTGCATGTATTCATAGTTTTATATTAAAAACATCTCATGCTCAGCATACAGATGTTTTCAATCTTTATATAGACAAGGGTCCGAAGAAAGACGACGGTAAGGGAGAAGTCAAACCTGATGCACCTGAGCCGGAATGGATTGTAGTAGAAAATCACTTTACGTATAAAGTTTCAGTTGATAAAAGCAAATACGAAGCAAAAGACCTTATGATGGAAGATATAGAATTGTGGGAGATTACTGATAAGTCGCCATTTGAGTGGCATCAGGTGGACTATTATCTGGAGGGTGAGATAAGGGAAATACATACAAGAACCTTTGGCAAGCAAAAGTGTGACCGTGTGCGAAAGGGCACGCTGTTCTGGCTTAAGGATGGTAGGAAGTGTGTTTACTGGACAAAATGGTCAACCTGGGATTGCAGGCCAGAAGGGGAGAGGGATACTGCTACATATATATACCCTGATGAGAAGCCCTGAAGGCTTAATAATTCACTGTACCAAAACACTCTAACTGCTTGCTCTCAGGCAATTAATTCGAGAGGGCCGGAAAAGTTGAAGATAGAGATAAAATAAGATGGTTAAAAAAGATTTAAAATACCGATTGACTAACACTATAAAATATGATATTTACTAATCTGTAATGATTATTAATTAGAAATTGGTTTCTTTTAATGAAAGGAGAACGGAAATGAGTGTATTGGTAACTAAACTAGCACCTGATTTTACAGCTGCTGCCGTGTTGGCGGATGGCACCATCAAGGAGAACTTTAGGCTGTCTGATTTAAAGGGAAAATATGTAGTGCTTTTCTTCTATCCGCTGGATTTCACATTTGTGTGTCCGACAGAGATAATTGCTCACGATAAGCGAATCGGTGAATTTAAGAAACGGAAGGTGGAAGTCGTATGTGTCTCTATAGATTCTCAGTTTACCCATTTTGCATGGCGAAACACGCCTGTAAAAAAAGGAGGTATTGGTGCAATACAGTATCCTATGGTAGCGGATGTCAAGCACGAGATTACGCAGGCATATGGGATTGAACACCCGGCTGGTATTGCTCTACGCGCTTCATTCTTGATTGACAAGGACGGTGTTGTCAGGCATCAGGTGGTAAACGATCTTCCTCTCGGACGGAATGTAGATGAAATGCTTCGTATAGTTGACGCCTTACAGTTCCATGAAAAACATGGTGAAGTCTGTCCTGCGGGCTGGCAGAAAGGTGATGACGGTATGAAGCCAACAGCGGATGGTGTGGCGGACTACCTCTCTTCCCATTCAGAAAAGCTTTAAACGGAAATAAAGCGTTAATATTTTGCGTTCCAGGAATTTGCGGCTGCAGCAGCCGCTATAATCCTGGCAGGAGAGTTCAACTTCACACTGCTTCACCTGCGCGGCGAAATGTATGCTGGTAAATAGCAGATGCCATTATGGCAGCAAACAAAGTGAATTGTTGATGTGTGTGCCATTGTGGCAGAGACATTAATCATTTTGTTATTCTCATAAGCTTCATCTGTTATACAGCTTACGTAAATTTATAATGCACCAAACGTTATAAAGTATGTTGGCATTTGTTTTGCGATTATTTTAAACATTATTTCTTTAAGAGTGGACAATTATGATGACATTATTAAAACGTGATAAAATAAATTATAAGATATTGATAACCGATGATGATGAAGACTGTCGTTATAGTCTGAACGATATATTTGAACCGGAAGGCTATACGACATATTTGGCAAGTTGTGGGAGAGAAGCTGTTGAAATTGCAAAGCATAAATTTCTACATTTATTGATTTTGGACGTACATCTGCCGGATTTTAGCGGTTTTGATACATTTGAATTCATTAAAGAAGAAAAGAAGATGCAAATCCCATGTATTTTTGTGTCTGCAGATACCTCTAAGTATGTAAAGTTTGAGGCTATTGAGGCAAATGCATATACCTTGATATCCAAGCCGATAAAAAAAGAGATAATTAAATATGCGGTAGAGCAATCACTTGAAAAGTACTATTGGAAATAAGTTGTTAAGTTAATCAAACCATAGAAAGGGGACGATAAACCATGAAGACGAAACCATTAGGAGAAAAGATTTTAGTAAAAAGATTTGAAGCAGAAGAAAAGACTGCCGGAGGTATTCTGTTGCCGGATGCGGCTAAAGAAAAGCCAAAGGAAGGAAAGATTATTGCATTAGGTGATGGAAAATTGTTGGACAGCGGTGTAAGAGCAAAATTTCAGGTTAAAAAAGGGGATAAAGTAGTGTTTACATCTTATGCAGGAACTGAGATTGATATTGATGGTGAAGAATACCTGTTAATGTCAGAAGATGATATTCTTGCTATAATTGAATAATTAGGAGAACAGAATGGCTGGTAAGAGGATACTTTGTGGTCATGACGCCGGTATGGCCATAAAAAGTGGAATAAATAAGTTAGCCGGAGCCGTCAAAATAACGATGGGGCCAAAAGGCAGAAATGTAATTATTGAAAAAAGTTTCGGTTCTCCAATAATAACAAAAGATGGTGTTACCGTTGCGAAAGAACTGGAGTTTGAAGATCCATATGAAGATATAGGCGCTAAGCTGGTAAAAGAAGTTGCGTCTAAAACGAGTGACATTGCCGGTGACGGCACAACAACTGCGACCGTATTGTCAGAGGCTATATATACAGAAGGATTAAAAAGTCTTGTCGCTGGTGCAAATCCGGTTGGAATTAAACGTGGAATTGAGAAGGCCGTTGAAGCTGTTACAAAAGAACTCAAAAAAATGAGTATACGAGTATCAGGTAAAAAAGAAATAGAACAGGTGGGTACAATTGCGGCAAATAATGATCCTGAGATTGGAAAGCAGATATCTGATGCTATGGAACAAGCCGGCAAGGATGGAGTTATAGTTGTTGAGGAAGGTAAGGGACTGGATACAACGGTTGAATTAGTTAAAGGAATGCAATTCGATAAGGGATATTTGTCTCCTTATTTTATTACAGATACAGAGAAGATGCAGGTTGTTTTTGAGGATCCGTATATCCTTGTCCATGAAAAGAAGATATCTGCTATAAAGGAACTCTTGCCCATATTGGAAAAAGTGTCAAAATCAGGAAAGCCGTTATTGGTGATTGCCGAAGATATGGAAGGCGAAGCCCTTACAACTCTCGTGGTCAATAAGATGCGGGGTACATTGAAATGCGCTGTAGTAAAGGCGCCTGAATTTGGAGATAAACGAAAGGCTATGCTAGAAGATATTGCCACCCTAACGGGCGCTAATGCAATATTTGAGGATTTGGGTATAGGTTTGGACAGCCTTAAACTATCCGATTTGGGTGGCGCTAAAAAGGTAGTTATCGATAAGGATTGTACGATGATTATTGAAGGCAGTGGATCAAGAAAAGAAATTCAGGGTAGAGTTGAACAGATAAGGAGTGAGATTGAAAATACTACCTCAGATTATGATATAGAGAAATTACAGGGGAGGTTGGCGAAGCTTTCGGGCGGCATAGCGAAGATTAATGTTGGCGCTGCGACTGAAGCCGAGATGAAGGAAAAGAAGGCGCGATTAGAAGATGCGATGCATGCTACTAAAGCTGCTGTTGAAGAAGGGATTTTACCAGGAGGAGGCGTGGCTCTTTTAAGGACAGAAAATGCCTTAAAAAAAGTGGAAGCAGGACTTGATGAAGACGAAAAGGTTGGTTTAAACATTATACGAAAATCCCTGGAAGTGCCGCTCAGACAAATTGCTGATAATGCAGGTCTCAACGGGGTTTTAATTGTTCAAAAGGTAAAAGAATTAGAGGGTAACTTTGGTTTTGATGTCGTTACTGAAAAGTATACAGATTTGGTTAAGGCAGGTGTGATAGATCCGACAAAAGTTGTAAGAACGGCGCTTCAAAATGCCGCAAGCATAGCGGGATTGTTATTGACAACTAATGCTGTAGTTAGTGATGCTCCAGAAGAAGTGGAAAAGAAAATAAAAAAGAAGTAAACGTTGAATAAATGTAAGAAATTTTATATTATAAATGCCATCTTTACAAAAAGATGGCATTTTTTTTTCGTATATTTCTGGGTAGCATTAAAGACGGTACGATATGGACTTAAAACAATTGGGTAGGGAGATAGTTGAAACATCGTATGTTGAGGGAGAATTTATCTTAAGCTCCGGCAGGAGAAGTACATATATATTCGACAAATACGCATTTGAAACCCGGCCAAAACTGTTGGATGCTATTGCAGAGAGCATGGCGAAGATGCTTAATAGTGACGTTTCGAGAATAGCGGGTATGGAATTGGGAGGTGTGCCGCTTGCAACAGCGCTCTCGCTCAAGACAGGCCTGCCTTTCGTTATAGTAAGAAAAGGTAAAAAAGGTTATGGTATTGACAGGTCAATAGAAGGTGACTTGACCTCTGGAGAGAAGGTTGTTATTGTTGAGGACATTGCAACCACCGGCGCACAGGCATTATTAGCGGCAAAGACAATAGAGGAGGCGGGAGCAAAGGTGTCAAGTATTGTTTATGTGGTTGACAGGGAAGAGGGTGCAAGAGAGGGGATTGAGAGTAAAGGTTACAGATTTGAGGCGTTATTTACAAAGTCAGGATTGGGTGTGGGATGAAGAAGAAAAACAATAAATATGATAAATATCAGAGTCCGTTGGCCGAGAGATATGCCGGCGAAGAAATGAGCTATAATTTCTCAGATCAATTGAAATATAGTACGTGGCGAAGACTCTGGATTGCATTAGCAGAAACGCAGCGAACACTCGGAATTAAGGCAATAACCAGAAAGCAAATTGATGAAATGATAAAGTTTAAGGACAAAATAAACTTTGATGCGGCAAGGAAACATGAAATCAGGGTGAAACATGATGTAATGGCTCATATTCATGCGTATGGTGATCAGTGTCCTGATGCAAGTCCGATAATTCACTTAGGGGCGACAAGTGCATACGTGCAGGATAATGCAGATTTGATACTGATCAAGAATGGCATGAATATCCTGTTGAAGAAACTGGTTAACGTCATTGATGCGCTGGTTGTGTTTGCTAATAAAAACAAAGACTTGATTACCCTGGGATACACTCATTATCAGCCGGCTCAGCTTACGACTGTTGGGAAAAGGGCATGTCTGTGGATGCAGGATTTTATTATTGATATAGAAGATATGGAAAACCGGATCGAGAATTTAAGATTCAGAGGCGCTAAAGGCACCATAGGCACGCAGAACAGTTTTATGGCTCTGTTTAATAACGACGAAAATAAAGTGAAACAGCTTGACAGGCAGATATCAAAAAAAATGGGTTTCGATAAAGTCCTTCCGATAACGGGTCAGATTTATACCAGAAAGATTGACAGTCAGGTTTCAGATGTTTTATCAGGTATTGCCCAATCTGCGCATAAGTTTGCAAATGATATCAGGTTACTGCATAATTTGAGAGAGATTGAAGAGCCATTTGGTAAAAAGCAAATCGGTTCCTCTGCCATGCCATACAAAAGAAACCCTATGCGTTGCGAAAGGGTGACATCTTTGGCCCGCTACATAATTTGCGACAGTATGAATACGGCCCTTACGAGTGGGGCGCAGTGGTTTGAGAGAACGCTTGATGATTCTGCAAACCGGAGACTTGTACTGCCGGAAATGTTTATTGCGACGGACGCAATGCTTGATATTGTTCTTGGTGTTGTCAGGGGTTTAACCGTTTATCCAAAGGTGATTGAGAAGCGTGTTAACGAGGAATTGCCCTTTTTAGCCTCAGAAAGTATATTAATGGAAGCCGTTAAAGCTGGCGGAAACCGGCAGAAACTCCATGAAAAAATACGTAAATATTCTATGGAGACGATTACGCTTATCAAAGAAAAAGGTGCGGGTAATGATTTCCTGGAGCGAATTAAGAAAGATGAGGATTTTGCAAAAATTAAAGATAGTCTAACCGACATCTTAAATCCAAAGAATTTTATTGGCAGGGCGCCTAAACAGGTGACTGAATATATCACAGAAGTTGCTAAACCGTTGCTTAGAAAGTTTAAAGAACTGCTCGGCACAAAGACAGAATTCAAGGTGTGAAAATGGAGACAAGTTCAACTACAGGATTAAAATTTATTTTAATAACTAATAGAAATATCTGCGAAACAAAGCTTGTTGACATAATAAGCCAGGCGATTAATGGAGGAGTTGAAACCGTTCAGTTGAGGGAAAATGACCTGAGCACTGTGGAATTATATAATCTGGCAAGTGAGATTCGTGAAATTACGAAGAAAAGGGGGGCCAACCTGATAATTAATGACAGAGTAGATATAGCGCTTGCTGTTGATGCGGACGGTGTACATCTGGGCTGGCAGTCTTTAGAAATAGAGATGGTTCGAAGGATGATTGGGCAGGAAAAAATGATTGGTTTTTCTGCGCATAATCTGCAGGAAGCGGAAAAAGCAGAAAACTGTGGGGCGGATTACATAACTATCAGTCCAATATTTGATACTGCTTATAAAGATTATTTCATAAAGCCGTTGGGGACTGATGAAATAGGAAAGATAAAGGAGCAAATAGATATCCCTGTTATTGCGTTGGGCGGCATTAATGAAAACAACGTCAGCAGTGTCCTGGAAAACGGTGCTGATGGCATCGCCGTTATATCTGCCATACTTCAATCTGAAAATCCCAGGCAATCTGCAAGCAGGCTATACAAAGAGATTAAAAGAAGTTATTCTAAACCAGAAGGCAAAATTTTCATCTCTGGACACGGGTAACCGCAGATAAAAAGTATTTTGAATTAGGTTAAGAAGAAGAGATTTTGGAAAAAGTATTTATCTGTGTGCCTTGCCAGAACGACGCTGTCGGGCAGGCATCTGCGGAGATCTGCGTATTATACGTTTTAATCGGGAGGGAAGATGCAGTTATTAACTAATTTGAAATTTGATGATAAAGGCCTGATACCGGCCGTTATTGTTGACGTGACTGATAATAGAGTCTTAACACTATGCTTTATGAATCAGGACGCCCTGGAGAAGACTATTGAAACAGGCAAAGTACATGTGTTTCGTCGTTCAAAGAATAGATTAATGCTTAAGGGGGAGACTTCGGGCCATACACAGTCGGTAGAGGAGGTCTTCTTTGATTGTGAAGGTAAATCACTCGTTATTAAGGTTAAACAAAATGTTGCTGCTTGTCATACCGGGTACAGGTCGTGTTATTACAGGAAGTACAATGATGAAGCCGATAACATCGAAATAATAGAGGAAAAGGTCTTTGATCCTGATAAAACATATAAGACATGACAGTAACCAGAAATTGCTTGCAAAGGGTATTATCAAGTGTTATATTGACTTTTAGAATTTTATTTATCTTAACTTAATACGTGTCAGGAATAGTGGAGGAAAGCAAAACATGAATAAAATTATAGGGCGTTTCGGGACCGTGTTTTTGGCTTTGTCAGTCTTTTTTGTACAGGGATGCGCTGAATTGGACGAACTAAGGACAGCTAATCGACGTCAGGCAATTACTATTCGCGATCAAATGTCTGATCTTGATAAGTTAAAGACTGAAGTTAGTGCCGCTGATAAAGTTAACAGGGCATATGAAGATCGTGCACAATCGGATGAGGAAGTAAAAGAAAGGCTCCGTGCCGATTTGGAAAGCCTTGCAAGAGCTATTGGCGGCGGTGCTGCGGTTAGGGATACAATCGAAGGTCCCGTGATTCAGCTTCCAGAGAAAATATTGTTTGATTCAGGTCTTGCAAAATTAAAGTCGGAAGGCGAGACAGCCTTAAAAAAGATTGCTGAACACCTTAAGGCAAACCCTGCTACTTTAGTCAGGATTGACGGCCACACAGATATCGATCCAATTGTAAAATCAAAATACTTATGGGATTCGAATCATCATCTATCGGTAGGAAGGGCATTGAGTGTATTTCATTATCTTGTAAATAAAGAAGATATAGGTGAGAAGAGGATACACATAGCAGGCTATGGCCCAAACAGATCTATCGCCTCTAATAACACTGATAAT
>CAKKPF010000143.1 GCA_919901575.1 Candidatus Brocadiaceae bacterium | reverse complement strand
GTCTGTGAAATCGCTCCTATGCTCGGGAGCGCTTCACCCCGAAAACCCAACGTCTTAATAGAAAAAAGATCTTCATCGCTTCTCAATTTACTCGTTGCATGACTTAAAAATGCTATCTCGACATCCTCCCTATCCATTCCAATACCATTATCAGAAATCTTTATGAGTTTCTTGCCGCCATCTTCCAGTTGAACCTCTATATGCGTTGCACAGGCGTCAATAGAATTTTCAATCAGTTCTTTTAATACAGAAGCAGGACGCTCAATAACCTCACCCGCAGCTATTTTGGTTACAACGGTTTGTGGTAAAACCTTTATGCTAGACATTTGATCTTTTCCTTAAATTCTTCCATAAAGTTTCTGTACCTTTCTCCCTTATAAGATATGTGGATATCTCTGGACGTTTCACCCGACGTATCAATCGTAATTTTTATGAAATCATCGGGCAGGCATTCCATTACCTTATCAGCCCATTCAACAATTGATATGCCATTACCCCAAAAAAATCCCACACAGTCGACGTCATACATTTCATCGGGTGATCTCAACCTGTATGCATCGAAATGATATATTGGTACCCTTCCCATATATTGCTTTACTAACACAAAACTCGGGCTTGTTACCTCTTTTCTATCCTTCACGCCCTGTCCTTCTGCAATTCCCTTTGTTATATACGTCTTACCCGCACCCAGTTGGCCCATAAGCGCTACTACATCGCCAGCCTTAAGAAGAGAACCGATTAATCTTCCAAGTTCGATTGTCTGTTCAACTTCTCCGGTTTCAATGTGGACAGAATTATCGGTAACAGAAAATTTTGTTTTAGTTAAAATGTTTATACCCTACAGGCTTAATTTTTTTCAGCTTGCCGTCTGAACCCTGCATGCTTATTCCTTTTGATCTTTTGATATGACCAATTTTTGACAAACGTACAGGAAAAGATCTTGATGCCAGAAGCTTTTTGGACTCTTTGTCTGAAAGAGTAAAAAGCAACTCGTAATCCTCGCCATCGTGAAGCGCATGATGAAGCGCTGAAAAACCCGTTTTACGTGCCAGCTTCTTTGCATCTGCAGATATCGGCACTGCATCTTCATATAAAACTGCGCCAACCCCACTCTCCTCAAGAATGTGATTTAAATCTCCAGCCAGACCGTCACTTATGTCTATCATAGAATTTATATTGAATTTCTTATTCAGTAACAGTCCCTCTTTTAGACGTGGTTTGAACACTAAATGTTTTTTTAATATTGACCCGCCCAATGTACCAGTTACCATTATGACATCATCCACCTTTGCGCCAGAACGGGTTACAGGATTCAGCCCTTTGCTCTCACCATACATCGCCACATTGACAACCAGTATTTTTTCCCCACTGACAATGTCCCCACCTATTATTTTAATATTATAAGCGTCAGCCTCTCTCTTCATCCCAAGGAACAATTCCCTGGCAAATTTTGTCTTAGTATCCCGGGGAAAACAGATAGAAACCACGGCATATTTAGCCGAACAACCCATAGCGGCTATATCACTGATACTACATGCAATTGATTTTTTCCCAATTTCTCCAGGCGTATTCTTTTTCAGGTCAAAATGTGTGCCTTCTACCAGCATATCTGTGGTAACCAGGCACTGCTTATTACCATTAATTTTTATGGAGGCGCAATCATCACCGATACCAATGACTACGTCTTTATCCTTTTTTTGATTACTTCTTATCCATTTTATAAACGAAAATTCATCCATCTTCAGCTATAAATAGATTGTCAATTAACGGATCAATCCCGAAAATTATAAATTATGCCAAAATCCTTGAACTTCTGCTTGATTTCCATAATATAATCTATTACCATTAAAACACTGAAAATTCAACAGCTAATCTGCCATGTTATAATATTCTAAAATGTAAACACGGGAACTTCACGTATGTGTCAATATTGACCGCACATCGAGTCTTTCCTGCCTATTTTAATCACTAATTTTCCAAGGGGGGGGGGTATTAATCTGATGAAATTGTACAAACTTAAGCGGTGGTTTACTTTTGGCTTTATATTTTGCGTTCTTATCGGCGCAGTTGCCGTCACGGCAGAATCACAGGAACCGGTAGTTTCGTCAGGCAAGGAAGTTTCTCTTGAGTATACGCTCAAACTGGAAGACAAGTCTGTAATCGATTCAAATACAGGTTCTGAACCATTGACCTTTGTGCAAGGCTCTCATGCCCTGCTCCCTGTACTGGAAGATGCGTTGGAAGGTATGAAGATTGGAGAGAGCAAGCAGATCACGGTCAAGCCTGAGGATGGTTATGGGCTTGTAGACGAGAATGCCGTTCTTGAAATCGAAAAGGAGCAAATTCCACAAGGCGAACTTGAAATCGGCACAGTACTTCAGAGTCAGAATGCCGATGGCCAGGTTGTTCACGCCCGTGTAAAAGAGATTAAGGAGAAGACAGTTCTGCTGGACTTCAATCACCCTCTGGCAGGTAAAACTCTATACTTTGATATAAAGATATTGGATGTACAGGAAGCGCCGGTCAGTTAACACCATAATAACATTCGAAAAATGTAAAACGGAATTGCCTACACTATCGAGTTGTTCCAAGGGTAGATGGACATAGACAACATATTAAAAACAGCCTGGGTCAGGCAGTTGAAAGCAGACTGGAAAACCGCCAACTATCATTACTTTAAAGACTCCATGCGCCTCCCAAACCTTGAGCTATCTTCCGCAGAGGGTATTTTGGGTAAGTGGAAGGGAGGTTATTACAGGCGCCTCTCAATCAACATTAACTTAATCAATAACTATGCTTGGGAATATGTTCGGGAAGTTCTATATCATGAAATGGCTCACCAGTATGTAGAGGAGATTCTAGGCATCCGGGAGGACATGCCCCATGGAGATGCATTCAAGCGGATCTGCCAGGAAAACGGTATTGATCCAACGGCCACAGGTAGCATTAATTCCTGGGTGGAAAAGCGGGAAAACAGCTCTGCCGTGAGTTCAGAAAACCACAAGATACTGGACAAAGTCCAGAAACTGCTGGCATTGGCCCAAAGCGCCAACGAGCATGAGGCTCAGAATGCCATGACCAAGGCACATGAGTTATTATTGAAGCACAATCTGTCCTTACTGGACATACAAACCGACTGGAATTACATCTACAGGCAAATCGGAGAAGTAGGGAAGCGTAATCCCATCAAGACCATAATCAGCGCCATAATTTGCAGATTTTTTTTCGTGGAGGCGATCTGGACATTCGGGTATGACCAGCATAAAGACCGTAGTGGTCAGGTTCTGGAAATTTACGGGACACCGGAAAACGTTGAGATGGCGGAGTATGTGTATGATTACCTTCAGAACATCCCGGAACATTTATGGGTAGAGTATAAGGGACAAAAAGAAATCAACGGGAACAGACATCGAAGATCCTTTATTTACGGCCTCCTGGACGGTTTTTATAATAAGCTGGATGGACAGGTTATTGAACACAAATCCAGAAAGCTGGTTTGGAAGGGGGACCCCCGGCTCAAAGAATTTTACCGCCGAAGAAATCCCAAACTCGTACGCTCATCCTCCAGATATACCAGCAGCAGTACGGACGCATACAATTCCGGAAAAACTCAGGGGAGAAACTTAGTTATCCATAAAGGCATTCACGGAGAAGGCAAAGGGAAGGCTAAGCTTTTGAATTGAATGAAAAACCCCTGAGAGGAACTTTGCCTCCCAGGGGTTTCAGGTTTGGAATGTGATAGCGATAAGTCTTAAATCCAGTCTTCAGATAGGATTTGACCACCTGCCACGTCTACAACAACCTGCTTGATCGGTATCTTGCGGGTAGCCTTTTTAGCACCGGATTTCGCAAGATGAGTCAAACCCATACAGCAGGGTACCTTCATGATCATAACCGTCAGGGTATTGATCTTTGATTCATCAATCAAAGCTGTTATCTTTTCTACATAAACTTCCTGCTCTGAATCGAGCTTAGGACATGCTATGGCCAGACTTTTTCCTTTAAGATAATCCTTGTGGAAATCTGCCAGGGCAAAAGGCACACAGTCTGCTACAAGTAATATATCTTTCTCCTGAAAATACGGCGCCTGTGGAGAAACCAGGTGCAACTGGATCGGCCATTGCTTCAGTTGAGACTGGCGTGCGCCTGTTTCGTCAGCCTGTTCATCTTTTTCACTGAAATCCATTGTTTTTGATCCCGGACAACAATCACTCATTTTACAACCTCCTTATACAAATTTGTTATTAGGACTATAAATATGCTCTGTACTATAGCTGATTATCATATATTATGTCAAGAGTTGATTCATTTTCAGGAAATATAAGGTTGAACAAGTTACATGTTTTAGACAGGATCGTGTCTTATGTTTTTATACGTCGTTAAAATAAAGAAAGATGAAGGAAATTATCAAATCTTTGTTATTGGCAAAAAAGCGTCCACTCATATGATCGAAACTTTCATTTTTTAATGTCTGTCAATTCTTGAAAAACCGCATATTTCATATCCTGCTGTTTATGTGTTTCACCTGCGGCCTCTATTCATTAAGTTCTTAATGTCATTATCTGTAGACCGTAAGATTTGCATACCAACAAAGATCAGAATAGAAAATTGCCAGCAATCTGCCGGGCCGATGACAAGGCCGGAGGTAACATTCTCTGCTTTTTGCAGTTCATGAGTGTGTTTCTCAATCGCTTGACTAAGCCTGCCTTCAAAAATATCAAGCGAGTATGTTTTGTTATTATATTTCAGAGAGGGGAACCCGATACCACGAACAAGAAAGAAATTAATGATCATATCCTGCTGGTGCCGGGAAACATCTTTAAAATCAAACCCTTCAAGCTGGGGTGAATCCGGTGGAAGGATGATTGACGGCTTTTCCACCAGAACCTCTCCCTTCCTGACCACGCAGTCTCCCTCATTGACTGAGGATTCAGCCAGAAATACGTATGGCAAATGTGTAGTTTTAAAAGTATGAAGAGGCTCTACCCGCGGCCTTATGATTTCGGTATATTTGAGAGCCTTTTCCCAGACTTTTTCGATATCCATAACTCACTCACACAAAAGATAAAAGAATATAAAGATTCAGTCCTCTGCTATAATCCATTGTCCTGACAAAACTCATCAAGCTCCTCTACCAATACACTCGTTTGTTCTAAAATATGGTTGCTGACCTTTTCGCTTCCGTCTAGGTATTTGTAATAGTTGTGGCAGACATCATCTGAAGCAAGAGCATCGTCAACATCAAACTCAGGTACAACTTCGCCATCAGGGAGAAAACTGGCAAGCTGTAAGAACGCCAACTTAAGGGTCCTGATCATTTTTTCGTCTCGCGGCTCTGCCGTACCGGCATATATCAGTTCAACCTTTATTGCCTCCTTTATTGTATCCTTTTCATATGGCAATAGTGAAATAAGACGTCCCTGAACATTTTTAATCGGTTTCTCCCTCAGAATTCTGCCATATTCTTTTACTACCTTGATTGCTTTCTTTATGTCCATGTTTTTCCATACTGTTATGTTATAGAAATAATCTGTCTTTGCACGAAGTGCACAGATGTTCGCATCTTAATTCAATATTATAACATAAATAATGACAGAAATTCGCTTCTTTGTCAAATGATTCACACTGTTTATATCATAAACCCTACACACATTTCTTTTCCCTTGACTTCAATTATATATAGATTTACCATCCCATTTCATTCAATTCAAACAGCATAAAAACTATACCATATAGTTTGATGTGGATAAGTTATCTTAAATAAATGTCTATGCTTACAAGGAAGTAAATACATGAACTTTCTAACCAAGTATAGTCATTCTCAAAACAGAATATATTTCTTTAAGAAAAATCTAGAGGAGCGTATTTTGTCAAGTGGGGCAATAAAAGAGGACAGATTTATTTTGAATGAAGGAATTATTGACATAAGGTGCAGCTTTAGTAGA
>CAKKPF010000142.1 GCA_919901575.1 Candidatus Brocadiaceae bacterium | reverse complement strand
TACTGAAAATGAGAGAAGCGGAATAGTTCGGCCAAGTAGAATTGTAAATTAAAGGATGAAAGTATTAACAACGTTTCTCTCGTAACTGAGGGTTTACACCAGAATTTCTATGAAGACACACATCCCCCTGATAATGTCAGAAAAGGCGCTGATCCTTGATTTATGTGGAAACCTATCCGCCAAAAAACACATCGGACAAGAAGGTTTCCGCTACAAGCAGGTATTGTAAAAAGAGAGAGAAAACAGCTTGATTATTTTGCTCCTATCAACCCTTTGTATACTGATACCTCGCGCATGGCTTTGTCTTTAAGGCCTTTATTCCAGTATGCAAAACCCAGATTATTGTGAGCTTCGGGTAAAGTGGGGTCTATCTCTATGGCTTTCTTGAGTATGGTTATGGCATCATCAAACATTTTTTTCTCACAATAGATCAGTCCCATATTACTATACGCCTGTGCAAATTTTGGGTCAATATCAATGACAGTTTTAAATTCTTCCATTGCCTTATCAAACATACCTTGCTCATAGTAGAGAAACCCAAGATTGACGTGAGCTTCCTTATATTGTGGGTCAAGTTCGATCGCCTTTATGAGTTCTGCTTCGGCGGCATCAAGCGCTCCCATACTATGATAAACATTTTCAAGGCAGTAATGGATTTCCGGGTCATCTGGAGAAATGTTCAAGGCCTTTTTAAATTCCACAATTGAGTCTTCCATTAAACCTGTTTTGTAATAGGCGAGTCCGATATATTTATAAGCATCTGCGTTTTGCGGGTCTATCTTCAGGATTTGATTGAGCTCATCGACACTCTCTCCAAACATATTGCGCTCGGCATAAACAAGGGCCAGGTTAATGCGTGCGTCTATAAAATCCGGCTTTAAATTAATTGTTTTCTGATACTCTGCAATTGCATCGTTGTATTTAATCTTTTTCTCGTAAAGGATGCCGAGGTTAAAGTGCGCGTCTGCATCATCTGGATTGGATTCGATTGTATCTATGTATTCAATGATTTTCTTGTCTATTTCCTTTAGCTGGGATTCAGATTTTCCTGTCAGGCGTTCCATGTCTTTTGTTGAGATATTTTCGTGTTCATGTGCATAATTTGTAGTAATGGCAATGAAGGTGATGGTTATGGCTAAGAAAATGATTGCTATGTATTTATTCATAAATAATCTCCATTCAGCCCGCCCGAACGACGCAGTCGGGCAGGTTCGCTAATTTATTGTAATTTGCTTCGCCCCGCTCAGCGTGGCTTCTCAAAATATTAAATAAAGCACCAGGAGGGCATTAATTTAATGAGAAATATCAGTGTGGCGGGCCGCCCATTATTTTTGCCTGTTCTGCTTTCTTCTCTTTCGTTAGTTCCTCGTACAATTTAAATTCTCTGTCGGCTTCTTTTGTCTCTCCCTGCATCAGGTAGGCAACGCCAAGGTGGTTGTGCGGTTGTGGAAATTTCGGGTCAATAGCAGCCGCATTCTTGTACGCAGCAATGGCTTCTTCCATTTTTCCCATTTTTAACAATGCCATTCCAATCTCATCGTATGCAAGCGCTGAAAGAGGGTTTAATTCGATTGCCTTGTTGAGTTCGTTAATTGCCGATTCAAACTCTTCGTTGTATCTATAAGCTATACCAAGATTTATATAAGCTTCCGGATTTGCAGGTTCGAGTTTTACGGTCTTTTTGTAAGCCTCGATTGACTCTTCTAACATGCCCTGTGTATAGTAGGCTCGTCCCAGATAATTATATGCCTTGACCATGGTTGGGTCTATTTGAGTTGCCCTCTCCCATGCCAGGACTGCCAGGCCGAAGTTCCCATCCTTGATTGCTCCAATACCGAATGTATAATAAGCTTCAGCATTTGCACCCAGGTTTGGAAGTTTTTCTACAGGTTTTTCTTCAACTTCTGCCTCTGCTTTTACCTCTTCTGAGACAACTGCCACCTCCGGCGCTTCTTCTTTACCACATCCATATATTAAGAATGCTGTCAGGATGAGGCAAAAAAATGGATTGTAACTTGCTGATTTACTGATTTTTTTCATCTGTTTTCCTTTTTCAAAAAAAATATTAATGAACTCACTTTTCCCAGGAGGTTATGGCTATCCGGGGTTTCTGGAAGCCTGCCCGCCTGCCAAGTCTTTCGGGCAGGAAGGCTTCCGCTACCGCTACAATTCTTGCTTCTCTGTTTTTGACTTTGCCGCTCTATGTCATGCGCTGAATCATAAAGTTTGCGATATCCCTAAAGACGGTTTTGTTGTTAGTTGGTATGTCATCAATTATATTATAAGTTTGTTTTATTAAATCATCGGCATACTTTTGAGCATGATCAATTGCGCCATATCTATTATAAATATCCATGACGCATTTTACATCATCCTCAGTTGTCTTTTCCCTTTGTTTAGTCATTATTTCGATAAGTAATTTCTTGTCATCTGCATTTGCAACCTCTGATGTATATGCGTATAAGAAACTGGCTTTCCCCTCTTTAATATCAGAACCGATAACGCCTCCACGGCCCTTGCCTATCGTTAAATCAATTAAATCATCTTTAATCTGGAAGGCAGGTCCCATGAGTTTGCCTAAATCCCAAATTTTATTTATTGTGCCATTTGAATTTCCTGACGCTACGGCGCCACCAACCATTCCGCAAGCGAGATAATATCCGGTCTTCAGTCTTACAAGGTCAATATATTTTTTGACAGTAAAGTCCCTAACTCCTCTTGCATTAATATCCAGCGCCTGTCCTTCAACAGTTTTTTCGTATGTTAATGTAAAAACCTCTAAAAACTTCAATTTTCTGTCCGGTGGTGCCGGACTTGTGAGAATGCTTGTGTATGCCCGCGCCAGCAGATAATCACCTGAATTAATAGCGTTGGCAATCCCGTATTTTACCCATACGGTTGGCTGGTCTCGTCTCATTGTGTCTTCGTCTTCTATGTCATCATGCAGCAGGAACATGTTGTGTAGAATTTCTATTGCCAATGCAAAATGGAGCGCTTCGTCCTGGTTGCCGCCAAGTTCCTTACACGTAATCAGACATATCGCCGGCCTTATGCGTTTTCACCAGTTCTAAGATGGTGCCATATTGGTTCACTCAAATAATCATCTCTATCCTGGGGGATGATCTCTTTAAGTAAATCATCTATCTTTTTCCCATATATTTTTATAGACTCTTCTATGCTTGTTTCCATTAGGCCCTGCCCATAAATTCGCCTGTACGTGTATCTATTTTTACAATTTCACCTGTATTTATAAAAAGCGGCACCTTGGTCACGAAACCGGTTTCCAGTTTTGCCGGTTTGAACACGTTAGTTACCGTATCTCCCTTTTTACCGGGATCGGTCTCAATTATTTTTAATGTGACTGTTGTCGGCAGTTCTACTCCAATGGCGTTATTCTCATAAAACGAGACTGTGACTTTGGCATTCGGCGCTACATATGATATCGCATCTCCAAGGACATCCTTTGAGAGGAATACCTGCTCGTAGTTCTCCGTATCCATAAAGCAATAGTTGTCTCCTTCCTGATATAGATATTCCATATCTCTGTTGTCCAGGTATATATCTTCTACCTTGTCTGATGGCCTGAAACGTCTTTGTGTGACATTCCCTTGTTTTAAACTTTTTATACTTACCTGCATGTGAGCGCGTCCTTTGCCAGGGGTGACATGGTGGAAGCTGGATACCGTATAGAGTTCTCCGTCAATCTTTATCATCATCCCTTTTCTTAAATCTATTGCGTTCATCAATTCTTCAACTCCTTCATAAAATGTGTTTACCGTTGATATTCTGTGGTGAATTGTTACACAAATTCCATCATTACTGAATCTGCTACAGTCAGACCCTTCCTTGTTAATTTTATTCTTTGATCATCTAAGTTTATCAAGCCTGATTGCGCAAGAATGTTTAATTGCGTACCGAATAATTCGGTTAAATTATAACCTGATCTGTTAAAAAATTCCTTTTTTGAAATACCGGATGTCATTCTCAACGCCATAATAAGTATCTCTGATGCACGTTTCTCTTGAGGTAATTTTTCAGAGAAACATATTAAATTCTTTCTTGATTTTACAGCAGATATATATTCTTTTACATTCTTTATATTACAGTATCGTTCGCCATTAACATAAGAAAATGCTCCGGTGCCGATACCGATATATTCTCTATTTTCCCAGTAGACGGTATTGTGCCGGCACTCCCTGCCCGGTTTTGCAAAATTTGAGATTTCGTAACGGATATAACCGTTGTTGCCGAGGAAACTATTTGTGTATTCGTACATCTTCAGTTCCTCTTCTTCGCTTAGTTTCTTAAGCATTCCGGAGTCATTCATTTCAACAAGTGGTGTTCCACGTTCATACGTAAGGCAATAAGCAGAGATGTGTTCGGGGCCTAACCTAAAACACTCTCTTAAATCCGTTTTCCATTCGTTCAAATGTTGAGAAGGATATCCGTAAATCAGGTCAATATTAATATTATCAAATCCCTTTTCCCTTAAGCTGTAATAAATCTCCTTTGCTTCTTTTGCAGAATGGATTCGTCCCAGGAGATTCAGGTACTTATCGTTGAAAGATTGAACACCAATACTGATGCGGTTAACGTGGCCATCCTTTAGAACGAAAATTTTTCCATCATTCAATGTACCCGGATTTGCTTCAATCGTATATTCCTTGAGATTGGAAACGTCAACGTGTTTGGAGATTATGTTCAGTAACCTGTTTAGTTGTGTCTCATTTAAGACAGTAGGCGTACCGCCGCCTATATAGACCGTTGTAAAAGAATATTTTCCGTTTATTGCCTGGAGTTCATTTTCAATAGCATTGAGATATTCATCCACTTGTTGTGATTTCATTACAATTGAGTTGAAATCACAATATATACATTTGCTTATACAAAATGGTATATGAATATATAAAGAAGGTATATGTTTTTGAATATTCATCACTAAAATCTAATTATTCTCGAACTCTTTCCTTACCAATGGAACAAACATACATTTAAAGAGTTCTTCCTCTGTTAATTTCCCATTTATTTTTGTTGCCCTGACCAGGGTTTGTAATTCCCTGCCGCCTATCGGTATTATAATCTTTCCTTTTTCTGCAAGTTGATCAATAAGTGGTTCAGGTATATTAAAAGTAGCTGCTGCCACTATTATTCCATCAAAAGGGGCTTCTTCTTCATAGCCCAAACTGCCGTTAGCAATATGAATCTTTACCCTGTCGCCGTACCCCAATTCGTTTAACTTTGCCAGCGCCTTCCGTGCAAGTTGCGGCCTGACTTCAACAGTGTAAATTTCCTCGTGTATCTCTGCGAGAAGTGCAGTCTGATAGCCGGAACCTGTACCCACTTCCAGGACCCTGTCTCCCTTCTTAAGCGAGAGAGCCTGAATCATATATGCAACTATATAGGGTTGAGAAATAGTTTGATTTTCCCCGATAGGCAATGGTGTATCATCGTAAGCCCTGTCCCAAAGTTCTGCAGGCAGGAATTCGTGCCGGGGGACTTTTGCCATAGCACGGAGCACTTTTTCATCTACGATGTCTCTGGATATTAATTGGGTTCGCACCATTTGTTTTCGTCTTTCTTCGAAAGTTTGTTTTTCTTCAGAAGATGAGTTTGCAGAAATCATATTCTTTAAGAATTTTTTGATTGTGTACATCAGTTTTATACTGTTACCCTGCTTCTTGTGTTCTTGTTCATCTCTTTCTTTATTATTTCTTTATAATACTTTAATCTTGTTGCAGCGTTATCCAATTCTCCACTAAAACTCCTCGAAGTATTATTGTATATAAGTTTAACAGGCATTTCCTTAATGCGTAACCCTAATTCCCATACCTGCATCCACAATTGCAGAGGCATGCCGTAACCGGTTTCTGTCAGCTTCATTTTCTTCAAGGCATCAATTTTGTACGCTTTAAAACCACAAAATGAATCTGTTAGATTAAGTTTCGTAATTTTATTTAATATTTGGGTTATTTCCATATTTATTGCATACCTGTCCGGTGGTATCTTTGGATTGTGCTTGTTGTCTTCTATTAGATATCGTGATCCTGAAACAATGTCATAGTTTGCTATCTGTGTAAGAAAAATCTGTATTTCATCCGGTATATGCTGGCCATCACAATCCATTGTAATTATGCTGTCATAACCGTATGAGATTCCGTACTTGAAGGCATCAATGATGGTATGTCCATATCCAAGATTCCCTTCATGCACAATGGTGTTTATATTGTCTATCTTTGACAATTGTTCTTGTGTGCCGTCGGTAGAGCCGTCGTCTATTACAAGGATGTCTAAATCATACTTCTTTATTTGTGAGATTATAAAGCCGATGTCTTTCTTTTCGTTGAAAGCTGGTAACGCAATAAGTGTATTCATGATTTTGCAAACCGGTTTTTTGTAAAATATGCTAAATTAAAAATCTTTTTTCAATCTTATATGGTTAATGATTTAAATCAAGAAAAATATAACAGAAAAATATAAATACCGGAAGGCTTGCCATAGTTACATTTAAAGTGTGCATAATCCGCATTTTTTTCTTGACAATAATTAAGTCTCGTGATACAAGCCACTTATAGTGTGGGAGAGAAGTAGCGTAATAAAGGACAATGACTTAAAGATTATTCTAATTTTTGTAACTTTTAAGGGAGGTGCGTAAAATGGCTGCTAAGAAAACTGTTAAAAAGACAGCTAAAAAGAGTGTGAAAAAGGCTGTCAAATTATGGACAAAACCAGAATTAAGCACACTGAAAAAGGAGTATCCGAATAGCGATACACAAAAACTTGCAAAGAAGCTTAATAGGTCTCTGGAAGCTGTCCGTTTTCAGGCAAAGAAACATGGTCTGAAAAAGACAAAGAGCTATATGCAGTCTTTATATAAAGCAGCTAGTAAGCCGGCAGCCAAAAAAGCTACGACAAAAAAGGTTAGCAAGAGAAAACGTTAATTCCGGTTAGTTTATGGTTGAGTTAAAAAGAACTGATTTATCGGTAAGAGCAGAACGTGCAATACTGCTTCATACAATATTACATAAAGACAAAGATAATAAAGATTCCCTTGCCGAGCTTATGAGTCTGGCTAAGACTGCGGGAGCAAAGGTATTAGACAGTGTCGTGCAGAGAAGGAGAAAAGTTGATCCTTCTTTTTACATAGGTAAGGGAAAGGTATCTCAATTAGCTGAGTTGTGTAAAGACAAGGAGATAGACGTTGTAATTTGTGACGACGATCTTGCTCCCGCACAGGTTAGTAATCTGGAGAAGGTCATAGACACAAAAGTAATTGACAGGAGTGAGCTGATCCTGGACATCTTTGCCGCAAGGGCAAAAACAGCTCAGGCAAAACTACAAGTTGAACTCGCTCAATTAGAATACACAAGGCCGCGCCTGAAGAGGATGTGGTCCCATCTTTCCAGGATAGAGGGAGGCATCGGCACCAGAGGGCCCGGAGAAAAGCAATTAGAAGTGGACAAGCGGCTGGTGTCAAAGAGAGTGCTTGTTTTAAAGAAAAGACTCGGGCAGATTGAAAAACGCAGAAAACATCAGGCAAAGGCAAGGAAAGAGCACACTACTGTCTCCCTGGTAGGATATACAAATGCCGGCAAATCAACATTAATGAACAGATTGACAGATGCCGGGGTATTTGTTGAAGATAAACTTTTTGCTACCCTTGATACAAAGACAAGTTTATGTGAACTGGGAAATGGTAAGAAGGTTATCTTAAGCGACACCGTAGGATTTATCAGAAAACTCCCACACCATTTAATCACATCATTCGAAGCTACTCTTGAAGAAGTAAGATGGGCTGATTTCTTGCTGCATGTTGTAGATGTCAGTTCTCCTGACGTTATTGGGCAGGTTGATGCTGTTAATAATGTTCTTAAGGAGCTTGAGTGTGACAAGAAACCCACAATAATGGTTCTCAATAAAGTAGACGTCTTAAAAGATTCATCTATCATTACTTTCTTTCAAAGTAAATATGACAACATAGTGACGATTTCTGCACTTACCGGACAAGACCTGGAAAAGCTGAAGCAGGAGATGGTTAGTTTTGCAAATAAGGGTTGCACAGAGATTAAGCTTGAATGCGGTGTCAGTGACGGAAGATTGTTAGCTTATATCTATGAAAACAGCGGGGTTCTCAATCGCACGTTCATAAATTCAAGTGTTCATTTCCATATTGTCATTGAAGAGAAAAATCTATCAAGATTGTACCAGCTTGGTGGAGAGGATTTAACTGTAACACATATTTCGTGATGATACAAATTAGCTCTCTTTTTAACTGGCGATAGATGGGCATTCGCTAATTTATTGCATTTTAGTTTAATAAATGTAGCGGAAAGCTTAAGCCTTCCATATCATATCGTTTTAATGGTGAGTTAATATTATCCAATCCACAAAACTAAAATTGAAGGCCAGAACCATTTGAATTAAATTGGTTAACCGCTTCCTCTGAATGTTCATGGTATGCCATCTTGTTTAAAACATCAAAAGGCAGGGTCAAATGGTCAGCTCCGGATAGAATCGCCGCGCTTGCCTCTGCCGGCGACTTTAGGCTGGCGGCAAGTATCTGAGTCTGGCCTCCTTTGAGTGCCCCGGCCATGTCTGCTATGAGCGTTAAACCGTCTCCCGACAATTTTGTCGCCCTGTTGACATAAACAGCAATGTATCGCGCTCCTGATTCACGGGCAACTACAGCTTGCGCAACGCTATATAACGCCGTAATGCAACATGGAATTTCCGGTGGAAGATGCGGGATTATTTGAAATACCTGTTCCGTAGAAGGGACTTTCAATACCAATTGATCTCCTGCAATCTCCTTTGCAAGATGCGCTTCTTTCAGCATATCCTCTTTGCATGAACTAACAAGCTGGTAAAACAATAAACCCATCTTTAGCCCTGCAAGCTTTTGCAGGGTATCGGCGGCAGAATTACAGGATTTTGCAAGAAGAATTGGATTGGTGGTGATTCCACGAACCCAGCCCAATTCCTTTGCAGCTTTCGCCTGCTCAATATCTGCCGTATCCACGAATATTGACATATCCTTATTTCTAATTCTGACTCATTGTTTTAATTTGATATTCATCTTGAGTAATGTGTGTAATGCTCTATCGTTTTAGAAGGTAGTATAGCTTACCATATGTATTTAAATTTCCCGCTTTTTCCATGGCTTCATCGCCGATTCCAAAGAAAACATCTGCTCTGGCTGGTGTTTTGATAGCGCTCCCTGTATCCTGGTCAAGTACAAAGAATGATTTCTCAATCTGTCCTCTTTTCTGAGACCTGTTGATATCTCCCAACTTTTTTGTTTCAATGACGGAAAAAGCCAGACTGCCAGGAGGGAATACTTTCTTATCGGTTGCTATGCTTCGCATCGACGTAACAGGCACGTTTATAGAACCATAGGGAACAGAATGAAGTACCTTTTTAAAAAAGATATAGCGGTCGTTTTGCCTGAGATAATAATCCAAATCTCCGGGATGTTCTTCAAAATAGCTAATCAGGACGGAGAGGGTTAATTCTTCTTCAGAAATCTTGCCATCCATAACTAACAGTTGGCCAATACTTGTATACTGATGTCCTGAATTTGCCTCATATCCCACATAAAACTTATCTCCAGAGGGCAGAATAATCTGACCGGAACCCTGAACATGGATGAGATAGGCTTCTAATTTTGATTTGAGATAGACGATTTCATTGCCCTTTAGCAGGTTGCCTTCCTCAATTTCCCGCCGGGTAGAATACGGTATTCTAAAATCAGCAGGTTTTCTGTAAAGCGGATAGCGAAATGTTTCCGTCCTTGTTAAACTTCCATCGTAAATTGGAGTTCCATAACCGGTAAAATGGACTTCTCCCTCGTATTTATTTCCCACAGCCTGAAATATCCTGAAATTCTTAGTAATAAATTCGTTCAGTTCCTGGGAAGTCTTACACCGAAGGTATCCATCACTAAAAAACTTTAAAGTTTCTGTTTGTTTTTCAGGAGTAAAACCTATTGAACTAAAGGCATTCGGGTAAGATTTGACTTTGTTAAAAAATACAATGCTGTTCGTTATAGAGTACAGCAAGGTTTCTTTGTCATAATCATCTCTAAAATCAGGAAATTGATTTGGATCTGTAATTTCAGACAATCCGACTCCCGGTTCTATCGGCAATAAAAGTGGTTTTTTCACTGTGGTTGAACATCCTGTCTGTAAAATTATCAATAGAAACAAAACTGTCAGTAAACTGTTAAGTTTATTATTTATTGATTTCATAAATATATTACTCCTTTCCCCAAAGAATTAAGATGGTTATGTTTCTTTTGACTGTATGAGTTTTATAACGTGTCATTGCGGTTTTGGTTTAAGATAATCTTTTTTGCCCTTTAAGTTTAACCCTTCCTATTACGAAAAGTGTAACCGAAACCGCAAAGACCAATATACTGGCATTTTGTGAGATTGTCAGGCCATCGAAAAGAAGTGGATTATCATCCCTGAAGATCTCTACAATAAAGCGCATTACGGAATATAGTACACAGAACAATAAAGTGATTTCCCCATATCTCCTGCGATGTTTAAAGAGGGCGTTTATTATAAAGAATATCGAAAGATTGCCCAACGCCGAGTATATCTGGGTAGGATGAATAGGGAGTGAGCGGCTATCTGACACGCTTACCAGCCCCAGGCCAAGATGGTGCAGGAATGCAGGGCTTCCATCAATCAGAGAGGTTGCGTCAACGGATTTGGGAAAAGTGACCGCCCATAGTAGGTACGGACTGCAGACATCGCCCCAGCAGCATCCGTTAAGAAAACACCCTATTCGTCCAAAAACTACTCCAAGTGCAAAAGCGTATGCGACAATATCAATTGTTTTCAATACGGGAAGTTTCTTGATCTTTGAGTAAACAATTATAGCTGCAATAGAGGCCGCCAGACCTCCGTAAAAAACCAGTCCTCCCTCATAAATCTTAAAGATGTCCAGGATGTTGTGTTTATACGCATCGAAATTCTGGACTACATAAAATGTCCTGCCTCCCAGGATACCGGCAAAAATCGTATATATTCCCAGGTTGGATATATCTTCCGGATTTATGCCTTCGGCCTTTGCCTTTATTCGTGCAACAAAGACGACTACCAGGAAGCCCACCATAAGCATGAAGCCGTAAGCGTAAATGGGAATTGTTATGCCTGTGTACGGGATTGGTATTTCAAAGAGAGTTCTAATCATTGGAGTCAGGAATTGGGGTCGGAGAGAACCTCCTTAATCTTATTCTTTTCGTCCATCAAGACTATTTTAGGTTTCCAGTTGCGCGCCTTGTCATCATCAATAAGACAATATGAGATTATTATCACCTTGTCCCCCGGGACTGCCCACCTCGCGGCCGCTCCGTTCAGGCATATAGTCCCTGAGTCAGGTTCTCCCTCTATTACGTAAGTTTCAACCCTTGTTCCGTTATTGATGTTTAATACCTGTACCCGTTCGTAGTGCAGGATATCTGTCGCCTGCATCAACGTCTTGTCGATTGCTATACTGCCGGTATAGTTGATGTTTGCGTCAGTGACCGTTGCAGCATGAATCTTGGATTTGCACATTTCTCGATACATGTAAGTTCGCCCTTAATAAACTTTGCCAACGTAGCGGAAACCTTCAGGTTTCCATTCTATACAATTTATTCATTCTAAAATTATATTATCTATTAATCTCGTACTTCCTATCCACACGGCCACAGCAGCTACAGCCTTTTCATTAATCAACGAAACATCTTCAAGCGTATGAGCATTAACTATAGATATATAATCTATCCTTGTATGTTTTGCCTTCTTAATGATGGATGTCATTTCTTCTATAATTTCTTTTGCGTCCTTTATATTGGAAGCAAACATGGATTTGGCTTTTAATAAAGAGCCGTAAATACAGAGTGCACTCCGGCGCTCTTCAGGATTCAAGCGCTTATTCCTTGAACTAAGGGCAAGGCCGTCTTCGTCACGCACTGTTGGAAGCACCTTGACATCAATTTCCATATTCAGGTCTGCAACCAGTTTTTCTACGACAACGCTTTGTTGATAGTCTTTTTGACCAAAGTATGCCCTGTCAGGCCTGATTATATTAAAAAGTTTCGTTACAATTGTGGCTACACCATTGAAGTGTCCGGGCCTTAATCTGCCGCACATGGTATCCGTAAGCTTATCCTGAGTCACATAAGTGCAGAATCCTTCCGTATACAATTCCTCAGTACAGGGTGTAAAGACTACATCCGCATTTTCTCTCTCTACAATCTCAATATCCTTGTCTAACTGGCGCGGATAATTATCAAGATCGTCTTTGTTATCAAACTGCGTGGGGTTCAAATATATGCTGACAACAAGCTCATCATTCTCATCCCTTGCACTACGCATCAGGCTTACGTGGCCTTCATGAAGCGCACCCATTGTAGGTACAAACCCAATGGATTCCTTCCTGTCTTTGATCGAGAATACCCTTATCTGCATCTCATTAATCTTTGTTATGACTTCCATTTAAAGATATCAGTCTATTTTTCATGCAACCTGGTTTCTCTTAAGTTGCAAAACAATGTTAACAATAACATAATTTTTTGTCAAGTTTTACATTAAAAGTGAGTTATTCTCATTTTTAACTTGAGATATACTTAGATTTGTTATTATAATACCACTTATTAGTTGAACTTGTGAACTAATCAGGAATAAAATCAACTTGTAAGGAGGTGAAATAAAAATGGAAAAACAAATGACTAAAATTCTACAATTACTTCTTGTTCTGGGGTTTTTGGTTTTTACAATGCATCAGGCCTTTTCTCAAGAGCAAAATAAACCGAATTGTTCTTTCTGCGAATTGAAAGCAAAAGGCGCCGAAAAATGCCAAAAATGCCTGTCTAATGAAAAAGGTAAATGTCCCCTGCCGGATAAAGAATCCGGTTGTAGCGATAAGGATAAATGGGAACTGTATAAAAAGCTTAAGCATGGCCCTTACATAAATACCACAGTACTTGAAAATCTGATGGAAAGTAATGTTTCCATGGTGCTTCTAGATGCCAGGTCAGGAAAGTGGGATGATAAATCCCGAATCCCAGGCGCTCGGAGCTTAAATGATAAATCTACCAGAGACGAAGTTGAGAAGATAATTGAAACCAAAGACACCCTGGTGGTCACTTATTGCTCCAATTTGAAATGCGGCGCAAGCAACAATCTCTATATTCATCTCAAAAAACTGGGCTATAAAAACGTCCTTGAATACCCCTTCGGTATTCAAGTATGGCTGGAAGCCGGAAACGATATTGAGATGGACGAATAATACTGAGATAGTATGGGGCAGCGACTGTTCTAAATAAGAAACCGGTCGCTGTCCCTGTTTTAGGCAAACGACAGAGGATGTTTCCCACCTCCTGTTTTGCGTGTTTTGTAACGCTTTCCGTGTTTATACCTTTGCAGGCGGAGCTGACCGCATGCGGCATTTACATCGTCACCCTTCTTCTTCCGGAGGGTTACAACCATACCATTCCTTTCCAGTATATTACAGAACATTTCAACCGTTTTCCTGTCAGGGGGTCTCAGTTCACATTCCTCTATGGGATTAAGGGGTAGTATATTGATAATGCATCGGATGCCCTTGAGCAGCCTGACCAGTGCATTTGCGTCCTGTACGGAAGAATTGATTCCCTCTATCAGCGTATATTCAAAACTGGTATCTCTGTGAGTGGCCCTAAAGTATTCCCGGGCGGCGGCAAGAATATTTCTTATACTATTTTTCTTGTTAGACGGTATTATGCCTGACCTGGTTGAATCATCAGAAGCGTGCAAGGATATTGCGAGATTGATCTTGAGTCTCTCGCGGGCAAGCCGACGTATTCCGGTTACAATACCGACCGTTGATACCGTGATATGCCGCATACTTATTCCCAGTCCCCAGTCGGCATTCATAATCTTTAGAGACTTGATGACGTTGTCGTAGTTGGCAAGCGGCTCCCCAATTCCCATGAAGACAATATTGGCTAGGGACTCATTTTGATGGAGATGGTTTTTGATATGAAGTGTTTGTTCAATGATCTCTCCTGTATCAAGGTTCCTTTCCAGACCAAGTTGTCCGCTTGCGCAGAAGCTGCAGGCCATGGCACAGCCAACCTGTGTTGACACACACGCGGTGACCTTCCTGCGGTTCCTTAACAGTACACTCTCAATGACATTCCCATCAAATAAACGTATCGCTAATTTCTCTGTTCCATCGATAGTTTTTGCGCCGGTATCTACTTCTGTCTGGAAGAGCAAATTTTTCTTTTTCAGTTCCTCTCGTAATCTTTCCGGCAGGTTGTGCATCTGCTCAAAAGAGGTTGCGCCCTTCTTGTAAATCCATAAGAGTATTTGCCTTGCCCTGTAGACAGGTTCTCCGATAGACTTACAGAGTTCCTGTAGCTCTTCCAGAGACATGCCCGTAAACGACGTCAAGTGTCTGTCTTTCATAATACCTAATGTGATAAAATTATTCAGTTACATAATAAATAACTCATCATTATTGTCAATAGCCGTTTTATTATGTCTGTAGCGGAGGGTTTCCTGCCCGAAAGACTTGTCAGGCGGGCATACAGATCGCAGTTTATTTAAACTTTGTCAAAGCGAGGGTATTGAACCGTATCAATCTTTTCGGGGAAGTTTCAATGTATGTACCGGATGTGATCTTCATCGCAAAGCTGCTTTATACGCCAAAGAAAAAGGGTTGAACCTGAATAAGGTGGTCACGGAAGCGCTTGACCAATATCTATCTCATATAAATTACACTTAACATTTTACTCCCACCGGAACGCGAAAAAATGTGTCTGATGAAGAGAACATTATACATAAAATACAAAAGCACGCAAAGCATAAAACAAGAGCAAAATGACATGTTGACAAAAGGCACACGTTTTGGCATAGTATGATGTATGAGTGTTTTCGAATGGAGCGAGGAAAAAAATAGGTTCCTTGAACAAACACGAGACATCAACTTTGAAGATATTATATTTCACATTCAAAATGGTGATGTATTGGATGTAATTAAACACCCGAACGTAATCCGATATCCGAAACAGAATATCATTGTTGTAAATGTTGAAGGTTATGTCCATCTCGTTCCTTATGTAAAGGAGAAGGGAATACGTTTCCTAAAAACAATTATACCTAGCAGAAAAGCAACAGAGGAGTATTTAAAATGAGCAACAACAAGCTTAAATTCGATGAAGAAGAACTTCAAATTCTACGTGACTTTGAGCGGGGTGAGTTTGAAAGTATTAAGAATTTTCAGAACGAAAAAAAACAACTTGAGGAGGCTGCTGGAAATACATTCAGCAGGGATAAGCGTATTAACATTCGTATTTCCTCTCGGGATTTAACAAGGATTCAAAAAAAAGCTGCAAAAGATGGTATTCCCTACCAGACTCTAATATCAAGCACATTACACAAGTTTATTACCGGTAAATTAAAGGAAATGGCATAAACCGGTTCATAGAGCTAAAGGAGTGAATTTCTTGAGCGTTGTTATTGTCAACTGATGTGTCGGTATTACTATGTTCCTGCATACCCTTGATTAGATTTTTATTTACTTTCACAAAGGAACCGTTTTTTGTAAATAAAAGTCTAAAGACTTAACTCCAAAAAGCTCAAAGACATAAAAAAGGAAGTTTTTATACTATTAAATTGGTTCCAATTATCATAATAATTTAGCGATTTTTCTGGATAATATGTTGTAGCCGCCCGCCTAGGTGGACGGCTACATAAACGCTCAATTTAGATATCAATAACTTTTATAATCAGGAGATAAAAATTGAAGTCATTTGTTATTTCCATAGTAGTTTCTCTGGTTTTGATAGGTTGCGGTAATGAAAAGGCACATAATCTCGTCTCTGAAGAGCAGGCTGAAGTTACCATTTTTGAAGGTGAGACACATTTTAAAAACATCAGGCAGCTTACTTTCGGCGGAGAGAATGCCGAAGCTTACTTCTCTTATAATGCCGATAAACTTATCTTCCAGTCAACACGTGATGATTTAGAATGTGACGCAATCTTTACAATGAATGTTGATGGCAGCAATGTTACTATGGTTTCATCTGGTAAAGG
>CAKKPF010000141.1 GCA_919901575.1 Candidatus Brocadiaceae bacterium | reverse complement strand
TACAGGGAGTCTTTCAAGCCTGCAGGCTATATTACAGACGAATCAGAACTCGAAGATCTTGCGGCTTTTTTCTTCTGGGGCGCCTGGGTTTGTGCGGCAGAAAGACCGGGCGGTGAATCCAGTTATACCCATAACTGGCCATACGATGAATACGCAGGCAATATCCCAACGCCTTCAGTAATCTTGTGGAGCGTTATCGGGTTACTGTTCCTGATTCTCGGTTTGGGTGCTGTTCTCTGCATTTATGGTTATTACGCCAAGTCTGCCGGTTTGCAGTCGCCGGTTAAAGAAAATCCCGTTAACAGTGAAAACGTTTCATCGTATGTTCCTACTGCCGGTCAACGTGCAACATACAAGTTTTTTGCGGTTGCGGTTGCAATGTTTTTCCTCCAGATAGTGGCTGGTGTCCTGACGATTCACGATTTTGTCGGGTTTACAACCTTTTTCGGTTATGACATTTCTGAATACCTGCAGATAACGATTACCCGGAGCTGGCATGTTCAGTTGTCGATTTTGTGGATATCAACCTGCTGGATAGCCGGTTCCATCTTCATTCTTCCGAGTATTCACCGGCAGGAATCTAAACATCAAGTCACACTTATCAACGTACTCTTCTGGTTACTGGTTACAGTAGTTGTTGGTATGCTTGCAGGCTGTTTTATGGGACCAAAGAACATGCTTGGTGATCATTGGCGTCTCCTTGGTCATCAGGGTTGGGAATTCGTTGAACTTGGCAAATTGTGGCAGGTCTTCCTTTTTGTGGCACTTATAATATGGGCAGTGATTATATACCGTGGTGTAAAACCGGCATTGAAGGGACAGTCGGCGTTTTCCCTGCCGTATTGGATTCTTTACTCGGTTGTGGCTATTGCCGTTTTATTCATGTCCGGCTTTGTGGCCGGACCAAACACCAATTTTGTCATTGCCGATTTCTGGCGATGGTGTTTCATTCACATGTGGGTAGAGTGTTTCTTTGAGGTATTTACAACAGTCATTATCGCCTGTTATCTGGTATTCATGGGTTTAATTACCCGTCAGGCTGCGACCAGGGTGATTTACCTTGCTACATTGTTGTTTCTCGGCTCGGGCCTGCTGGGCATCTCCCATAACTTTTACTGGAATGCGAAACCCGCTGCGCTCATGGCCATGGGCAGTGTTTTCTCGACTCTTCAGGTTATTCCCCTAATACTGCTTACGATTGAAGTGTGGAAATTTGCGCGGGTACCGGATTATTCATTAGGGAGACGTTCTGAGAATGCAGCCGTAAAAGGGACTTCCTTCGGGTTCTCGGAGGCATTTCTTTTCCTCATTGCCGTAAATTTCTGGAATTTTTTCGGCGCCGGTGTACTTGGTTTGATTATAAATCTCCCAATCATAAATTACTTCGAGCATGGCACCTACCTGACTGTCAATCACGGTCACGCTGCATTGATGGGAGTTTACGGTAACGTTTCGATTGCTGCAGTTCTATTTTGCAGCCGTTACCTTATAGTCTCCAGGCGCTGGAACGTACGCCTCCTGCGCTCTTCCTTCTGGGCGATGAACGTGGGGTTACTGCTGATGGTGGCGCTGGATACATTTCCTGCCGGAGTTTTACAATTTAAGTCAGTTGTAGAGAACGGCTACTGGATCGCCCGCTCACAGGAATTCATTCTTGGCGGTCCCTTTCAGGTTCTGACATGGATGCGTGCGGTTGGAGGTGTGGTTTTCTTTGTTGGTGGAGTGATACCTCTGTTTTACTTCATGATAACACGCATGAATTCACTCAAGGCTGCTGCGACAGAACATGCATCAGAAGAACCGGTTCTTATAAAAGAGGAATTACCGGAGCATGTCAGCTTGTCCAGGTTTATTATTCTTCCTGAAAAATCAGACTCCTCAAGGAGGTAGCAGATAAAGTTTGCCCCGATAAAACCACACCCACCGGTAACTAATAAATTTTAAAACAACTCTTCTATATTGCTATAACATCTATTAATGAAGGATCATCAAATCCCAGTCCTAATTTAGCGGCAGTTTTAATATAATTTGGTTCTCTCCCCGCCTCTTTAAGAGATTGCATACTTACCTCTCTTCTTTTATTTTCGATAATGTCAGCTCCGATACGATCAAGTGCAACTGGATCTGTGCTAATCAAAATTCCTCTGAAATCCCAGGCCCATTGAGGCTTAAAGGCAGGGCCGCCATGATATTGGGCCTTCAGAGCATCGCAAACAACTAATCTTAATTTATCCTTTATGTATGGATGACTGTTAAGGTCGGCAACATAGGGGTTACAATTTCCATCGTGATATTTGTTGGGATTATGTATGATTCCGTAAAAGTTTTTCATTCCTATTGATACCCCTGCAAGGTCATGATCTTTCAAGACAGGTACATTGACTATTGCTGTGCAGTATGATGAGGCTATTTGACTGAAACAACTTCCAACACTGCCGATAACCTGTGGTTGTGGGTCATATCCTCCTGAAGGAAGTGCATCTGTGCCAAAGCACCTGAAACCACTACCATGTTTTCGAATGTTAAATCCTGCATCTTCCAATTCTCTATTAAATCTTTCGAAAATTATTATATTGTTTTCTTTTACACCTGCTGATTTTATACCGTTTATGATAGCCTCGACTATTTCAGTATGAGGTGAAAACATCCTTCCGGCCAGACAATTAAGCTTTATGCCTACGATATCGTTTTCTTTAAAGAGACTTCTCCATGCGCCTAACGGATTTTTTGAATCAGTGATTCTTGTCAATGCGCTATCAATGGCGCTGCTGATAATAGAGGCGTCTGCTTTCCCATTGACATTTACAAACCTTTTGTCTTTTGCCAGTATCACTCTGGATTTTAACGAAACTTCTTTTCCTGCATAAATAGCCCTGAGAGTATTATTGTTGCCTAGCAAAAGAGATGAGGCGCAGATCCCTGTGCCAATCTTAGTTACTTCTTTAAGGAATTCCCTCCTTGATCTTTTGATAGACACTGTTTTAATTTCGGTTTGCTTTTGTGGTTATGTATCTTTGATTTGTGAAATTGTAGAAAAGCCTAAATCTTGTGTGATCGTTTTGCCGTCTCAGGTTTTACTTCTGGCGGCGCTTTACACCTGCGCAGTTAAACTATTCAAAACGTTCTCCGCCGCCCCAAAAACGTAACAGTGGGAATTGGTGATTTTTACACTAAGCAAATCGTTTATTTACTTAATTCCGATGGTCAATGAAGGGTCAGGTTATTTTAGCATTACTCCCAGACATTTTTAAATGGTATCTTCTCACTGCTCGCTTTAGGTTCATGTGTAGCTTCATGTGAAGGTTCGATCAGTGTTTCTTCGATTTCATCTATGCTGTAATCGGTACTTCCATGTTCCCTCAACTCTCTTACAGCCTGTCTCGCTTCTACCAGATTCTTTGTATAGCCTGCCTTATCAGTTTCCAAAACAAGTTTTGCTATTTTTATGGTCGTCAATTCTTTTTGAAGTCCAGTAAGCTCTGTTTCCATTTCTCCTTTTGCATCAGTGAGATCAGCAACTTGGCTTTCTAATTCTTTACTCGTTTTGTCAGCAACCCTTAATTTCCCTATCATCTCAGGTACCTTTAATATTTCGCTTTTACCTGCTAAGATTTGTTGCTCCATATGATGAACCCTTTTCTTTTGAGCTGTGAATTGTCCGATAGAAGTTATGGAAAGAGTAAAAAATATTATGAATAAGACAACAAATAAAGCAGTAGTTATGGCAAAAAGCTTAGAATTTCCCTGGGTCATTGTTTCCTTCTCCTTTCAACGTGATTTTATTAAAAATAAATGGAGTTTTTAATCAAAATTTTGCGTTAATCTATCAAATAGCTAATTTTATGTCAAGTACGAATTTATTGTTTACAAACAAATTTTAAGGTTCTCATATTCAGATATTTATGATTGAATCTATTAATTGTTCCTGTTTTAATTAGTGAGCCTGTGTTCTGATTACTCTACGTTGTTGCAATGTAAATATTTATATTGATTATTGGATGTAACATCCTGCTGTATTACCAGAATTATTCTCTTAAGCAATAAATTACGTACAGTCTTGATGTCTTGTTTCACAGAGTAGCAGAAAAAATACTATGTCCATTCCATTAAAACAGAAATATTCCATCATTATCACTTTCTTAATTCTCGTTGTAGTAATATGCCCGGTACCGTCTTTTGGATACGGGTATAAAAGGAATGAAGATCCACTTATTACGGTCTTCAAATCAGTCATTTTCTATGGGAAGAAGGACGACTGGACGAGGGTTGAGTCAGACATTAATACAATTAGTGACAGGATTGATGATGTTAGAAATATCTTTGAAGTAGATATCAAGTCAAAGCTTGACGCCGGAATCTCTCAGCATGATTTCCAGGAAGTTATAAAAGTGATGGCAAATCTTGTATTTCTTGCTATACGGGAGAAGTATTATTGGAACCTTACAGAAGGCCTTCAGGTGTTTGCGAGGGCAAAGGTCAGGCTTCGTCTTGCAGAGGAGTATTATACGTTGCTGCTGGCTGGAAATGTCAGGCGATATGATAAGCTTAATGATACAAAATTTCATGATGAGGTATTTAATAAATTCTTAGAAGCCAGAAAGACCCTGGGTAGCTTAGGGTTTCTTGGAGCAGGGGCCGTCAGCCCAGGGCCAGATGAATTCTTGATAATTACAAAGGAAATAGAGCAAAAACTTCTCATAGTGTTTCCTTATTTTGAGAGCGGCAAAGAGATAACATATTGATAAATTCACCTAAAACACTTCTAAAATCGGGTTTTGTTCTTTTGTTATTAATTAATGCCATACTTCTCGCTCAGGGTGATGAAAAAGAAGCAAAGAAATTACCCGAAGAGTATGTCTTTGATGTTGATGAGGTAAAGTTGGAAAAGCCGAGGTTATTGCGGCCGGAGCTTCATGGTTATCTTAGTGTGGGAGCTCCATTCTCAGAAGGTCTTGACGAGACTGAAAAGGGGTCATCACAGGTCTTTAAGCAGACAGAGTTGACCATCTGGTCCGGTGTGCAGATATTTAAAAATTTGTCGTTTGATACCGAGCTTGAGATCGAAGATGGCTTTGAAAAGTTTGAGATTGAGAAATTTGAACTGGATTGGAATGTATTCAATGAAAGGTGTGTTCTCAGGATAGGAAAATTCTATTATCCATTTGGTATTGAGAGGCTGGTAGAAAGCGCACCGTATAATAAACTGATAGACAGGCCCAATCCATCTATAAAGATAATTCCTGGAACATATTCTGATGAGGGACTGGAATTGTATGGCACGGTACCATTCCTTTACAAAACAAGACTGAAATATGAATTTGCTGTTACGAATGGGCTCTCCAGTCATGAAGGAAAAGGCGAGCAGCATTTGGAAGATAATAATGACGACAAGGCGCTGGGAGGACGTTTGGGTTTTGAGCTATTGCCTGGCCTGGAAATTGGCGGCTCCTATTCTACCGGGAAATATGACGATGACGAAAAGTACAGGATGGACTTTGCAGGTGCAGACGCGTCCTTCCGGAAAGGCGGTTTTGAGATACGGGGTGAATATATAAGGAGTAACGTTGAACGATCAACATCTGCCGGTGGCAGTTTTGACCGTGAGGGTTATTACTTTCAGACTTCGTACAAATACGCACCTGAGATTAATTACGTGAAGTATGTAGAATTTGTAGGGAGATTCGATTCAGTTGATCCTGACGATCTTATAACGGATGAAAGTGATGCAGACAGGATCGCATTTGGAATAAATTATTCACCGGTGAATCATACGATGCTTAAGCTTGAATACGAAATGGAAAACGAAGCAAAAGAGGATAGAGAAAATAAAGGGTTTATTCAGATCATTTTTAGTTGGTAAAACATGGAAACTGTAGTCATTTTAGGTGGCGGACCATGCGGACTGAGCGCCGCATGGGAACTCTCAAAGACCAGAAAAAACGTAGTTGTAATCGAGGCGCAATCTTCACTTGGCGGTCTGTGCAAGACGATAAGGTACAATGGGTTTAATTTCGATCTTGGCGGGCACAGGCTGATCTCAAAGAATGATGAATTATTAAATAAAGTATCAGAACTCATGGGAGATGAGCTGTTAGTTTCGGAACGGGTCAGCGCTATAAGGTTAAATGGCAGGGAGTTTCAGTATCCGCTCTCTGCCGGTGATATCCTGAGGCAAACTGACGTAAGATTCTTGTCAGGGTGTCTGATAGATTACGCATACCAGAGTATTTATCAGAAGATCAGACGTTCTCCGGACACTTCTTTTGAAGACTGGGTAATTAATAGATTCGGCAAAAAATTGTATAATACTTTCTTTAAAGACTACACGAGTAAACTTTGGGGAATACCACCAGACAAGTTATCGTCAGATTGGGCGGCTGAAAGGATTTCACTCCTGAACCTTTGGGATGTTGTTCTGAGATTATGCGGGTTGGGGAAGGACACACCCAGGACTTACACCAGAAACTTCTTTTATCCAAAGCAGGGTATCGGCCAGATATTTGAATATATTGCAGTGGAAATAAAAAAAAGTGGAGGCAACATAATTCTTAATGCCAACTTTAAAATGCTTCTGCTTGAGGGGAAGAGAGTAAAAGGTGTTGTTTATGATATTAAAGGAAAGGATGAAGTGATTGACTGTGATTGGGTTATCTCAACTATACCCATAACTGATTTACTTTGCAACCAGGATAGGGGGGGAGAATGTTTGGATGTGAGTGAGGCAGTCAGGTCGCTCAGATACCGTAGCCTGAGATTCCTTAACATCCTCCTTGATAAACCGGAGATAGGCAAAAATACGTGGACATACATACCGGATGGAAAATATATTATGACCAGAATACAGGAACCCAAAAAAAGGAGCCCACATAATACCCCTGATGGCAAGACTTCCTTAATATTGGAGATTCCATGTTTTTATAATGATGAGATATGGAATATGCCGGATGATTTATTATTTAAAAGGTGTATTAATGACCTTCTTAAATTAGGTATAGATGTTAAAGGTGAAGTGATTGATTATTTCTACACAAGAGAGAAGCACGCCTACCCCATATACCAACTTGATTATAAACTACATCTTAAGAAATTGCTATCGAGTTTAGATGGTATAGCAAACATCCACATTTGTGGGAGAAATGGTCTTTTTAGATACATCTTTATGGACAGGGCGATGGAGATGGGCTTTGAAGCTGCGAAAATTGTACAGGGTAAAAGAATGAAAGAAGAGAATACGAACTCGATCAACTAAGGGCAACAAACTCTGCAATCCTTTCTTCAGTTCTTGAAACATGTAAACTAAGTGGCTTAAGAAACAAGGGGTAATTTCTATCAGAGAACTATGGATTTCTTTTCATTACCCGAATAAGACGAAGTAGTCTTCATGAACCACGCTTAGCGGGGTGAACCGCCCTGTGCGCGCCCGAAGGAAGTGCCCTTGGGGTAGACCCGCATACAGTGGTGTGGGGAGGGAGAGCTAAATACTCCCCTTTACCCGATTAGGCAAAAATAAATCTGTCCCCTTTTCTCCTTTTCTCTTAAGAAACTGATTTCATTTATAGATAGGCATGCCGTTTTTGATTTTAAGCAAATACCAATCTTTCACCCTTAGGCGCAGGTATGGGATCGCCAAACTCCTTAGCTGTGTCAATCCATAATTGCATTGCCTCTTTAGCATTTTTTAATGCTTTTTCAGGAGTTTCTCCATGAGCTATACAGCCAGGAAGTTCAGGTACTTCTGCTATAAACGCATTGTCTTCATTACTCCAGTAAATAATAATTTCGTATCTATACATCAGTCCCTCCGAGTTTATATTTCACTATAACGTTTCTTACCTGTTTAACCTGATAAGGCTTTGCCTTATTGCCCTCACGCTGAAGATTAATTTTTTCTATAACAGCTTCTTTTCTGAACATGTGATGGCTGCCTTTAACCCTCATATCGAAACA
>CAKKPF010000140.1 GCA_919901575.1 Candidatus Brocadiaceae bacterium | reverse complement strand
ATATGGCGACACAAGAAGAGAAGAAGATATTATTCGGACAGATATTATTAGAAAAGAAACTGATAAACGAAGAGCAGATAAAGGACGCTCTTGATGTACAGGAAATAAATGGCAAGGCATTGGGGGATGTATTAGTAGATCTTGAGTACACTACAAGCGACTTGATAATGAAGGCTCTAAGTGAATATCTCGGCATGGAAATTGTCAGTCTTGCAGGTATCAATATACACCAGGAAGTACTGGATAAAATCCCGCCTTCTATCGCTAAACTTTACAGGATCATTCCAATAGACTTTGAGAATTCCACGCTTACAGTAGCGCAGCAGGACCCTCTGGATATACAACAGATAGATGATCTTAGATTTCTGCTGAAGCATGATATAAAACCGGCCCTGGCCGAAAGAGAAGAAATAGCCAGTGCGATAGACAAGTGTTATCCGGAAATAAATGAATCAGTTGATGAAATCCTGGATAAATTCCAGCATAATTTCTCAGCAACACATTATTCCTCTGATAGAGAAACAATTGAAATGGAACATGTTAAGGGGATGTCCAGAGCTACGCCGGTAAGAAGTTTCGTCAATCTGATACTTTTACAAGCCGTCATGGTTAAAGCAAGTGATATTCATTTTGAATCATTCGAAAACGAATTTAGAATTCGTTTCAGAGTTGACGGCGTATTACGCGAAAAAATACCGGTGCCGGTTCTTTTCGCTAACGGCATTATTTCAAGAATCAAAGTTATGGCAAATATGGATATAGCAGAGAGAAGACTACCGCAAGACGGCCGTATCCTTCTGACTATAAGAGGCAACTCTGTTGACATCCGCATTTCAACATTACCTACCAATTATGGAGAAAGCGTTGTCATGAGGATACTTGACAAGAGTTCAGTTTCACTTGACCTTGTCAGGTTAGGCATGGTGCCTGAAAATCTGAAGACAATTAAGAGTCTGATGAAAAAGCCAAACGGAATAATCCTGGTTACCGGGCCAACCGGTTCAGGCAAGACAACGACTTTATATGCATGTCTCAATCATGTTAATGTAACCGGTTTAAAGATTATTACGATTGAGGACCCTGTTGAATATGAAATTGATGGTATTATGCAGATTCAGGTCAATCCTGAGACAGACGTAACATTCGCAAGATGCCTGAGATCCATATTAAGGCAAGACCCTGATATAATTCTGGTCGGTGAGATAAGAGACCTGGAGACGCTGGAAATAGCGATACAAGCATCCCTGACAGGCCATCTTGTATTAAGCACCTTACATACAAATGATGCCCCGTCAACAATAACAAGATTAGTCAACATGGGTCTCAAACCATACTTAATAACAGCATCACTGGCAGCCGTAATCAGCCAAAGATTAGTAAAGAAAATATGCCCGGAATGCAGGGAAGAATATACCCCGGATAAGGGCATTATTAATGAATTCAATTTGCAGGATTATGAGTTGCAGGATAAGCATTTTTATAAAGGGAGAGGTTGTAGTAGTTGTAACCGTACGGGTTACAAGGGAAGGATGTCAATCCTTGAAATAATGCAAATAACCGAAGAAATTTGTTCACATATAATTAAACAATCCTCTACTGAAACGCTGGGGAAAATAGCCCGAAATAACGGTATGCAAACACTATTGGAAAGCGGCCTCAGCGCAGTACACAGGGGGTTAACGACCCTGGAAGAAGTTGAAAGAGAAACAAGCGTAAATTAATATCTGTTGCGGAAAACCATTCTTCGATAAAAGAATATCTTTATCTTTGCAGGGTCGGTACCTGGTAGAAATAGCCGAGGCATCATGCCTCGGTGTAACTTGCTTACATAGGTATTACCCACGGTCAGGCAAGATGTTACGCCATTGGCGGATCTGCCTCAGGCATGACCTGACCTATATTATAATTTTTTTCTAATACCAAAACTATTCTCAGCCATGCCAATATTTAAATTTCAAGCATTTAATAGTAAAGGCGCAGTGGTAAAGGACGAGGTAGAAGCAATATCAACAAAAGAGGTCCTTGAAGCGATCTGGGAAAAGGGATTTTATCCTACCCAAATAAAGCAAGTCAAAGATAGAACATTAACAACTTCACTAACTCCGGTAAAACGCAAAAAATCATTATCTTCAATAACTATAGGCAGTGTAAGTGACAAACAAATAAATCCGTTCACAAGGCAATTATCTACCCTTCAAAATGCCGACATACCAATTGTACAAGGTTTAACCATCCTTAAATCACAAATGAAAAAGGGTTTGTTAAAAAATGCGGTGGATGAAATAATATCAGATATTAAGGGAGGCGATACCCTGTCCATAGCAATGTCAAAACATCCTAAAGTTTTCGACAAGCTCTATGTAAACCTGATCAATGCAGGAGAGATTAGCGGCGCGCTCGATGTAGTGTTGGAACGTCTGGCAACATACAGAGAAAAAACCCAGAAACTCAAGCGGAAAATCATAAGCGCTATGATGTACCCTGCGACGGTTGTTGTCGCATCTTGTACAATATTAACCGGTATTATGATATTTATAATTCCCAGATTTGCAAAGATGTTCGAAGAAATGGGCATAGCTCTTCCGTTGTTAACATCAGTGGTAATATCCATTAGCAACTTTATGATTACTCATTGGTATTTTGTCTTTGGAATCTTAATTTCAGCTTTTGTATCTTTCAAGTTAATCCAGAAGGTAAGAAGATGTAAACTGGCAGTTGATACGTTAAAATTTAAGTTGCCAATCTTTGGCGCTCTTATAAACAAGTCGGTTATTTCGAAATTTGCAAGGACTCTCGCAACTTTAATATCCAGCGGTGTGCCCATCCTGGAGGCTTTAAATAACGTGAAAAACATTACTGGAAATTCAGCAATGACTAAAGCCGTAACCCGGATACACAATAGCATCCGTGAGGGAGAAAGTATTGCAAGTCCATTACGGGAATCAAAGATATGTGAGGCCATGGTAGTAAATATGGTTGAAATAGGAGAGCAAACAGGCGAGCTGGATAAGATGCTTACAAAGATTGCCGATAATTATGATAATGAGATCGATACTATTGTTGAATCCCTGACAAGCATGTTAGAACCATTAATAGTTATCTTTCTTGGAGGCTCTGTCGGTACAATCGTTATAGCGCTCTTTTTACCTCTCATAAAGCTGATGAACAGCATGGGAGGCGGGATGTAGGTATTTGGGATTGAGGGATTCCCGCCTAACAAACTGGCGGGCCACGCTGAGCGTGGCGGGCAGGGAGGAATTGAGGAATTGAGGAATTTAGATGTTTCGGTGAGTCCTCCCCGCCTGTACCTATTCGGGCAGGCCCGCCTGAAAGACATAGTCGGGCAGGTCACCGAAACTAGTAAAATTAAGGATTAAGGTATTGAGGGATTCCTAAATCCCATAATTCCTGAATTTATTAACTATAATTCATTATGAATAAAATTCACCAGAAAAAACACTCTCTAAGGGGATTTACACTCGTGGAGCTATTAGTCGTTATGGTAATCATGATGTTCCTTGCCGGAATCACAATCCCGATCGTATCTTCTATTCAGTCCAATTCAAGAAAAGGGATTACCTCGGCACAGATAAGTCAAATGGAGCTTGCAATAAGGCAATTTGAAAGTGATTTTGGTGTTTTTCCGCCAGATGATTACAGAACAACCGTGACGCCTATCTCTCTTGGCGGTATTCCTATACCAACTGATAATGACCTCGATACAGCTTCAAAATGCCTTGCATTTTTCTTAGGTTGCAAATTTACATTCAGCTCATCCAGCTTTAATGGTGTATACGGCCCATATATAGAATTCAAGAAATCACAAATTTCAGGAATGGGAGTAAATTTTGCTGATGATACTGCCGATCTTTCTTTTGAAGGAATAAATGCAACGAGAGAGGTATTCCGGTACAAAGATCCTTTTGGCAGTTTCTATTCCTACGATAGCAGTTCACCTTCTTACAATGTAGCCTCCTTTGACATTTACTCATATGGTCCTGATAAGATTGATAGCTTTGGAACCGAAACAAGTGATGACATCACAAACTGGTAAAAGAGGTTTTACGCTGATAGAACTATTGGCAGTTATAGGTATAATTATCATAATTGCAGGATTTGTTTTAACGGTGATTCCCGGTTTGCAGGAAAAGTCTCAGTCAAAGGGAACAGAGGCGCTTCTGGGGCAACTGGAAATAGCCATTGATCAATATTACAACGATAACAGGTCTTATCCTGCCACAGGGACTGAAACCACAGGAATTGAATATCTCAAGAAAGCCCTGGCGCCATCTGATCCTACTGCAAAACGATATATTGAATTTAACAGAGACGAACTGAAAGGTAACAATATTCTTGATGAATGGGGGAATTATTTAGTATATAGAAATCCAGGCACCCAAACCTCCACCACAGGCTCATATGATTTGTATTCAGCAGGGCCGAACGGTACATCAACTACTTTTGGAAACGACGCTGACGATATTAATAACTGGAGTCAATAAAATCAGAAATAGATAAATAACCAAAACCGAAATAGCCGTGACATTCTGCCTCGGTGTATACTAACAAAGTATCAAAATGAAAAAAACCGGGTTTACGCTCGTTGAAATGCTTGTCGTAATATCAGTTATTATCCTGATAAGTGTTGTTACCGTACCCTTAATTACACCTTTCCTTAAGGCACAGAGAATAAGTAAAGGTGCGCGAATAATTCAAGCAAGCGCCTTAGCCGCAAGGACGATGGCAATAAATTCCAGAGAAACCAGACAACTTGTATTTGACTCAACTTACTCTAAATTATCAATCACAGATGAAAACTCGAATGTATTGGAAAAAGAGGACTATCTTCCAGGCACAATTGAATTTGGCACCAGTACAGGAATATGGACTGCCGGAACAAGCACGGTGTCCTTTAATCCAAACGGCTCTGCCGACACTTCAACTCTTGGTACAGATACAGTTGTAATTCAGGATAAGCAGGGCAACACGAAGAGGCTTACGATAATTGATTATACAGGGCAGATAAAAAGTGACTAGGTTTTTTCTGGACTTTCTTCAGATCGAACGTGAACTCCCCCGAAAGGGAGGTTGATAATCCACGCTCTCGCCCGCCTGGAAGACGGAGTCGGACAGGCAGGGAATCCAGAAAGTTTCTAATTTCTCATAGTTTGTCCTATCTACAATCTTTACAAAATGAAAATAAGATTTAAGACTCAAAATACAAAGAATAAATCCCCCTTTAATCCCCCTTTGAAAAAGGGGGGAATAGGGGGATTCAGCCCATTTTTCAAAGGGGGACTAAGGGGGATTGCTTCCCAAGCCGGCTTTACGCTTATAGAAATTGGCATTGCTATTTTCATCCTTGCCGTTGGACTGATAAGCATGTTAACTCTATTTCCTATAGGAGTCGAATCTATAAAGAAAGTAACTCAATATTCCAATGCAGCAATCCTCAGCGAAATAGCAATATCAGATTTGAAGGCAAATGATATAGTAGGTATTGTGGGCACACTGACAGCCGGTCAAGCCTACACATATCCTGATATCAACAACATATATCAAGATAAGCAATTTAAAGATTCTTCCGGGAATACAATATCTGCCCAATATTCCTGGCAGGCTATTTTAAAAAGCATAAGTGCAACTGACAAAAACCTTGTCAGGGCACAGATTGCCATATTCAGAAATTTCAATTCTGCTCAATTCGGAACCGGGACGGCTGACTTTGCTCAACTTCCAGATAAAACAATTGTACAATATACTTCAGCCCTGCCTTTAGGTCTTACCTCTAAAGACTACATCAGGGCAATTAATGATAATAGTGATAAATTCTGGTACAGGATAGACAGTATAGGCACTTCAACCTCTACAATTACATTAGATGGGCCGTTTTTGGGAACGGGAGGAGCATGGTCATTTTCTACAACAGACGACATTATCGATATCTACGAAACCATGTTCGCAAAACACTGAGATGATTGGCGATTGAATAACAATAATTCACCGCAGGCGCAAAGAGCGCAAAGGAAACTGAATTTGAAAAGAAAAGTAGACGAAATCCCAATGTTTCAATACCTAAAGACAGCATCAAGAAAATCATCAATCGGCAATAACCAATCGACAATCTTCAATCGTGAATCTCAAATCGTAAATCGCAAATTATCAATCTGCCGTAACAACGCTGCTTTTACGATTATTGAGCTGATTGTGGCTATAACCCTTGCTTCAATGATTATACTTATTACGGCGATGATCTTTAAACAGGCAAGCAGCGCCTTCTCAGAATCGGATGCGCGTAACGAGGTATATCAAAACGTAAGAGCGGCCTTCGATGTAATAAAAAGGGATATTTCCGGCGCTACCTTAAATGCAAATCGTGAATGGTTCAAAGGAGAGCTTAATACAATCACGTTCCTGTCAAGTACTTCAAACAATAATGATCAACCGATTACGTTGATTAAGTATTTCTTGCAAAGTAATACCCTGAACAAATCAGAAAATACTGATACAGCTTTCCTTAATGCGGGTATGTCCGCCTTTGGCACTGCTACAACAACCGGAATTATGGGCTTTAATGTTAGCAGCTTACAATTTAGATATTATGATATGAGTGAGGCTTCATGGGCAAATACATGGGATTGTCCCGGTACCAACACTGCAATCTTACCGGACGCAGTAGAGGTAAAAATGACAGTTTCAGATATGCGTAACCGGTATACAGGTACATCTACAAGCATAATCGCAATACCGTAATAAATCAGCGAACGCCTGCCTGTCGGCAGACAGGGAGTGAGTTGATTTATCTGACATAGATTGGATTAGTAAATACCCAGGGCCTGTTCTCTATATATGCTTCCACCCTGTAAACTCCCTTTTCAGCGCTTGAATAGTCTAAAGAGGCGCCCTCGCATTCATTATATATTTTACCGTTTCGCAGGAGTTTAATTGTGGCGCGATGTGGAGAATTAATATTAAAGTGAATTTTGTTCTCAATGCTGACAATCTCATCACCCATATAATAAATTCTTTCTCCTGAATCAGCAATGAAGTTAAAACCGGTAGCGTCTGCCAGTAAGTCAAAGGACACATAACATCTGCCCTCTTTATGTGCATCACAAACAAATCGAACAGCTTCTTCAGATTCAACTAATTCACTGTCAATAAGAATGTGCGTGCGAATTGTTTTAAAAAGGTCTTCATAGGTAAAAAAAGGCCTTTTAACAAACGGGAGTTTTCTGTAATGAGCGTCAAGACCGGAGATCCCGACTACCTTTCTTTTCTGCCCCAGTTGATCCCATAAAGATAACAATTTTGGATCCGGCCCTTTTATTTGTAAATTCGGATTTTTATAAAAGTGCCAGAGGTTTGATAGCTTAAGGTCATCGATCCAGTCATGCATATAAGACCATATTTCAATACCTGCAAATCCATTGTGATCCCAGTCACGCCATGCCTCAAGACTTATAAGGAACGATACATTCCTCTTGCCAAGAGGATGTACAATAAATACGGTACCACCATTACTGACAACATCATCAAGACAATCTCCGGGCTTCATATACTTATACTTCTGTAAATCAACATACCAGTTATCGGTTAACGGTTGTGTGTCAAGTGTCAGGAAATGGCCGCCACGTCTGGGCGATACTTCCATTCCCACTATCACTAACAGATCGTCATGCCAGCCTTCCCAGCCGTCATGCTTCGGCAAAAAAGTATTATGGTCTGACAATATCACAAAGTCAAGACCTGCATCCTGCGCACTGGTTATTACGTCAGAAACCGGAATACTTCCATCAGAATACTCTGTGTGTATATGGCAGGCGCCTTTATAGTCTTTTAACATTTGATATTCTTAAGCATTTCAACAAATGCTTCTATCCTCGTTCGCATAGAACCACTTAACTGGCCAGGACGATCACAATCAAGTGTTAATATCGGAATATCAATGTACTTGCGAATAAGCCTATCATATATCTGCCTGTGACAGAAATTTTGAACATAATGAATGATTCCATTAATTCTCCTCTTTTCAATCTGCTTTTTAATATCATCAATATGATAGAGCATATCAAAGGGATATGTGTAACAAATATATTGGTCTACTAATGTATCTGTTTTATATGGCATACTAAACTGCCTCTGTACTTCGTTGAAAACAACATGTACATTCAGCTCATCCAGGAAAGAGTACAGGTTGCAGCAGATTGGGGGGACACCGATGTATCCTAACCTTACTTCAGGGTCAAGCGCCGGACGTTTTTTAGCTGCCGCAAGAAACTCTAATGCTTTTGCTTCAAAAAGCACATAATTTCCCATTAAATCACTTGTTGAGACATTCCAGATATGATTTTCCTCTCCTGTAACCTTATTATCTTCCCATGTCAGACGATCGATCTCATGCACCGTTCTTCTTACGTTATCCAGTACAAACTTCATCTCGTGTGCCTTATCCAGATTTGTTCCTAAAGTATTCGACAGGGAATCTAATTGTTTGTATAGTGCATCTCTATTCCTATCATGAGGGTATGAAAATGGAATTGCCTCAATACCTTCAGACTGTAGAATCTCGATTAAGGCTTGATTATTACTGCAATCTCCCTGGACAACACCTATGATTCTTTTTATGCCTGTCCTTTTAGTTGCCGAATATATACCTTTTATCCATGCGCACGTATTTCTGGGCAGCCCCTTGATTTCAGCATAATCAACAAGCACATCAGGCTCGTCATTGCAAATGAAGATATTATTCAGATCAATAGGCACATAACCCGCAGCGTACACAATTTCAATTGGTACGGTTGTCGTAATCCCGATTGCCTTATCAACTGATATGCGATAAGACATTGGAAACGACATACCGACATTAACTAAATTCGTGGAATTCATATCTGGTTTATTAAATTTCTCTACGGTTTTTGCACTTCAAGATTTTCTATACGTCCAAAATCCTTTTCATCGTATGTGTAAACTACAAATATATCTCTCTCTATACCCCAATATCCCATTACGGCATCAGCAAATTTTATGTTCTTTTCTTCATAAGTTCTTATAGCCATCCTGAAAACACTCCCCATTTCACATTTCAGTTCAGGGGTATTCAATATGGCTTCTATATGTTCTCTAATAGTCTTCTTGTCATATTTATATACCTTTTCCAATACCCATACTATCTCAAGAATTACAACAGGAAGAATATACAAGACTATACCCCTTTTTTTGGACTCTTTAATTAACTTGACAGATGCTTTTATTTTTACATTATCATCCTGAACCAGGATCCTGAGAATAACACTTGTATCTATAAACGCTTTATGCACGGTCTTTCGCTGCCTCCTCTATCGCCTTCTCCCTCATCTCATTAATAGACATCCCAATATCAGGAAGAGTGCCTGCATAATCAAAAATAGTCTTACCTTTTTTCAAAACAACTTTATCGTCAGCCTCTTCTATTACCAACGTATCACCTACTTTGATTCCCATATGTTTTCTGACATCTTTAGGTATTGTTATCTGTCCTTTAGGCAATACTTTTACTGTTTGCATATTTTCCTCCTATCAATATTATAATTCCTACGTTTTGCTCTTGTAGCACGTCCTGGCTGTCTTGTCAAGACTTTGATTTATCGGAATCATATAACCTTAATATTGACATAAATTCTCTGCTCTGTTATAAATAGCGGCTTTCATGGCTGGATCATTAAGATGGAAAGCAATCGGTAATTTAAACTTTTGGAGATTACACAATGGAATATAAGGACATAATATATAAGACTCCTGTTAAACATGGATTAATAAATTACGAAAACACATATAAAGATTTTAATTGGAAAAATATCAACAGGTACTTTGATCACTTCTCCGGGGATGGAGTAAATATTGCACATGAGGCAATTGATAGACATGCTGAAAATAGCTGCAAGGATAAGATTGCCCTGCATTGGGAAGATGAAGATAATGTAAAAAAGCAGTATACGTTTTCAGATATTAAGAGGCAATCTGACAAACTGGCAAATGTATTGAGGAATCTGGGTGTAGAAAAAGGTGATCGTATCTTTCTGTTTCTACCAAGAGTTCCGGAACTTTACATAAGCATTATTGCCATAGCAAAAGTTGGAGCCATTGCCGGCCCCATGTTTTCAGCATTCGGGCCGGAAGCGATAAAGGATCGTCTTCATGACAGCGAAGCAAAAGTGCTTATAACTACTCCTGAACTGAATCAAAGAGTAGATGAAATAAGAGAAGTATTACCCGCTCTCAAACACATCTTACTGGTAAATGCAGAGCACAATCTTAAGAAGGACGAAATCAGTTACGAATCCGAAACAAACAAGGCTTCAGAATCATTTAAAATAAGGTGGGTAGACCCTGAAGATTACCTGTTTATCCTTTATACATCAGGTACCACAGGAAAACCCAAGGGTGTAACTCACGTTCACAATGATATGGTCTCACATTATATTACCACTAAGTGGGTTTTAGATCTAAGGGAAGACGATGTTTACTGGTGCACGGCAGACCCCGGGTGGGTAACCGGAACAGTATACGGCATCTGGGGGCCATGGTTAAATAGAATCTCACAAGTAGTATATAACGGAAGATATGATGCTGAAAAATGGTACTCAATTATAGAGAAATATAAAGTAACTGTATGGTACACAGCGCCTACTGCGTTAAGGATGCTTATGAAGGCCGGCGACAAGATCATTAAAAAATACGATTTAAGCAGCCTGAGATATATCTGCAGCGTTGGAGAACCTCTTAATCCTGAAGTTATTAAATGGGGACTGAGGGTTTATAACCTGCCTATTCACGACAACTGGTGGCAGACGGAGACCGGTTCAATAATGATAGCCAACTATCCCTGCCTGCCTATAAAACCTGGTTCAATGGGTAAGCCATTTCCAGGTGTCTGTGCTAAGATTATTAATGCAAAAGGCAAAGAACTGTCTCCTGGGGAGCATGGCCTTCTGGCTTTGAAACGAGGCTGGCCATCAATGCTGAGAAGGATATGGTCAGACAAAAAGAAATATAATGAATATTTCCGTATCTCCGGATGGTACACCACAGGGGATACGGCTTATATGGATAATGACGGTTATTTCTGGTTTGTAGGAAGGGCAGATGACGTCATCAAGACAGCTGGGCACCGTGTAGGTCCGTTTGAAGTGGAAAGCGCATTAGTAGAACATGAAGCAGTGGCTGAAGCAGGCATTATTGGAATACCGGACACTGAAAGAAGTGAAATTATAAAGGCATTTATTGTTCTAAACCATGGATACAAACCTTCACCTAACCTTAAGAAGGAAATACAGGAATTTATAAAGAAACGATTGGCCGCTCATGCATACCCGAGAGAAATCGAGTTTACAAAAGACGTCCCTAAAACGAGAAGTGGTAAAATAATGAGAAGATTACTAAAGGCAAGAGATTTAGGATTGCCAACAGGGGATATATCAACACTGGAAGAGTAATAATAAATTAGCGAACAGAGTGAGCTAATTTATCTTCCTATTCCAACATAATTAAAGCCAGCATTTTTCATTTCTTCCGGTTCATAAATATTTCTTCCGTCTATTATATTCGGTTGTTTTAACAACCTCTTAATCTTATCAATATCTAAAACCCTGAACTCGTTCCATTCAGTAGCAATTACCAGGGCATCACAACCCTTAACGGTCGAATATGGGTCGTTGCAAAAAGTAACACCCTTTAAAACCTTTTTGGCGTTTAACTTTGCCTCAGGATCAAATGCGCGTATTTTAGCTCCCAATCTTTGAAGTTCCATGATTATGGCAATAGAAGGCGCCTCGCGTATGTCATCTGTTTTTGGTTTGAATGCCAGTCCCCATACTGCTATGGTCTTATCCTTTAATGACGGAAGTAGTTTCTTTATCTTCAAAAGAATAAATTTCCTTTGATCTTCATTAACCCGGTTTACGGCAGACAATACATTGCCTTTAACCTTATTCCGTTTCATCAATTCAATCAAAGCCCTAACGTCTTTAGGAAAACACGAGCCTCCATAACCCATGCCCGCTTGCAAAAATCTGGGACCGATTCTGTTGTCCAACCCTATACCCTTCGCCACGCTCTTAATATCAGCCCCTACCTTTTCACATAATTGTGCGATTTCATTCATAAATGAAATCCTCGTAGCCAACATTGCATTGCTGGCGTATTTTATCATTTCTGCACTTTTAATATCTGTAATAAATACCGGCTTGTCCGCTCTTGCAATACCCCTGTATATTGAAACCATTATCTTCTTTGCTTTTTCATTGTCTGTTCCAATAACTATTCTATCAGGGTTAGTAAAATCTTTTACAGCTTCACCTTCACGCAAGAATTCAGGGTTTGATACTACATCAAACTCACAATCACCGGTTTGATTCTTTTTTATAATCTTTCTTACTAATTCAGCAGTGCCTACCGGCACTGTACTTTTATTTACGATTACCTTATAAGTATCCATATTCCTGCCAATCTGTTCGGCTACTGATTTAACGGCAAAAAGGTCTGCTTCATGATTTTTTCCAGGTGGAGTGCCTACGGTTATAAATATTATGTTTGATTTCTTAATCGTAATTTTTATGTCATTACTAAAGCGCAATCTTTTTTCTTTAATGTTCCTTTCAAACATATCCTTTAAACCGGGCTCATAAATGGGTATAATACCTTTATTAAGCTTATTTATTTTTCCCTTGTCTATGTCAAAACACGTTACTTCGTTACCCATATCAGCTAAACAGGTCCCGGCAACAAGCCCCACATAACCACAACCCATACAACTAATTTTCATAGTTTCTTTTTACTCCTTAAATTATAAAAGTTTCTACTGTATTCGCTTATGTAAGTAATTGAACAGGTTAGTGATGGTACAATTATGTAAATTTATTGTCAACTTATAAATTATAGTTTTTCGATAAGAGGTTTGACTCTATGATCAAAGGGGGGTACGATGTTGTTCCATTTTCCTGAGAATTTTTTAATGCAAGGGTTAAATGCATAACAAGAAATCATTCCTGATTTGTCATCGAGGGGCTCTTGGCGATTTTATACTTACGTGGCCTGCCATTTATTGCCTGAGGGAGTCCTTGCCTCATTATCAATTCATCGGGATTGGACGCACTGAATATATGCGTCTGGCCATCAGCTTCGGGTTATTGGATACTTATATTGATAAAGAATCGGCATGTCTGCTTGATTTCTTCTGTGGAAAATCAATTCCAGAAAAGATAGGTTCGCCGCATGGCGCCGTCCTCTGGCTGACAGAAGGGCAAAAGGTAGTCGATCTCTTAAAAAAGTCTGCTTCGCTACCGGTTGTCTCTATCGCTCCCTTTCCGGATGAACAAACACATCTGGCACAATATTATTGCTCGGTCGTACAATCACATTTCCCCATAACTGTCCCTCAAGAACTTTCTGATTATTTCCCCTTGAGAGCAACCGAAGGACAATATGCACTGATTCATCCCGGAAGTGGAAGTCCCGGGAAGAACTATTCGCCGCAGTTTTATCGCGTTTTGGCGAAAGAATTGAGACAATCAAGTTACCCTGAGACAGGTTTTATTTTCGGGCCGGTTGAAGATGAAAAAATGAATGCAGAAGATTTTGCCGGGGAGTGGATAGAACGTCCAAAGGATGTAGAGGCGTTAGCCGGCTTATTATCATGCGCTTCACTTTACATTGGGAATGATTCAGGAGTGAGCCACCTTTCAGGATTTGTGGGGACACCAACAATAGTTCTCTACAAAACCACAGACCCAAAGATATGGGGCGTATTAGGCAAAAAGGTAGTTCATATTTCGCCAAGCAATGAGGAATCTGCTTTGCGTATGATACAGGGGTGCTTGAGTGATTTAAGGATTGAGGAATTAAAGAATTGAGGAATTCTTTACAGTTTCCCAAAATACTATGATAATTTCTTACTTTACAATTCTTATAGAAGAAAGTAAATTATTTGTAACATTCTCCCGTTTATGTTTTGCTACTCAATTGGGGCTTTAAGCATACTTGTATTAAGGGAGGCATGAATATAACAAACGACTTTATCCGTACTGAAATAGAGAAACAGAGCTATGAAATATCACTTCATGCGGATGACGAACGAATTGCCGAAAGTTTAACAGTCTTTCAACTGGAATTTGCTTTATCAAATTGCGAGATTTTAGAGCAATATCCAAATGATCCTCGTGGAGAAAGTTGCCTGACAGCGGGTATCTCACCTGATGGAACGCCTGTCCATATTGTTTGTGGAAGGAATCCTTTGGGGCATTTGGTTATTTTACTGTTTACATTCCAACTATGCCAAAGTGGAAAGATCCGTATACAAGAAACATATAAAAGAGGTATCAGGATATGGTAAAGAAATATAGTGATTGTTTCTATTGTGGAGGGGCTGTAGAAGAACAATTTAATCCTCGTGAATTTAGATGGAAAAGCCGGCTATTCATTTTTGAAGATGTTCCTATGGGTGTTTGTACTCAATGTGGAGAAAAAGTCCTCAAGCCGGAGGTAGCGAAGGCTATTGATCGGATTCTCCAGGAGGAAAAGAAACCAACTAAAACCATTAAAGTCCCTGTATATCAGTATGAATCCGACGTTGTTTAAATGCTTTTCCAGCGTAAACCTACTTACCCTCACAAAGACTTCTCAAGATCATCTATTAAATCATCGACGTTTTCAATCCCGACAGACATTCGGATAAGTTCGTCGGATATCCCCAGTTTTTCTTTGACTTCTTTTGGGAGAGATGTGTGTGTCATTATTGCCGGATGTTCTATCAGTGACTCCACACCACCCAGGCTTTCTGCCAGTGAAAAAATCTCCACTCTTTCAAGAAAACTCCTTGATGCATCCAGTCCTCCTTTTATAAAAAATGAGATTATGCCTCCAAAACCGGACATTTGTCTCTTTGCAAGTTCATATTGTGGATGAGATTTAAGACCGGGGTAAATAACCTTTCTTACCTTTGTATGCTTTTCAAGAAATTGTGCTATTTTCATTGCATTTTCCTGATGTCTCTCCATCCTGATTGCAAGGGTTTTAATCCCACGTAATACAAGAAAGCAATCGAAAGGTCCCGGCACTGATCCTGCTGCATTTTGAATAAACCGGATTTTATCATATAGTTCCCTATCATTAGTTACAACGGCGCCGCCAATAATATCACTGTGACCGTTCAGGTACTTGGTAGTGCTGTGTACTACAATGTCGACTCCGAGGTTCAGGGGTTTCTGGAAGAATGGGGTTGCGAAGGTATTATCAATAACGGTTAGTATATTATTGTTCTTTGCAATGTTTGTAATTGATTTAATATCCGTAATTTTCAGAAGCGGGTTCGAAGGGCTTTCAAGCCATATTATCTTTGTGTTATCTTTAATCTGCTTTTCTAAAGAGTGAGGTTTGGTTAAATCTATAAAATCAAATTCGAGATTTTGCCTCTTAAATACCTTTTCAAATACCCTGAAAGTTCCACTGTAGACGTCATCACAACTGATAACGTGGTCGCCCGCATTTAACATTTGGGTAACCGTTGAGATAGCGGCCATTCCTGATGGAAATGCAAGTCCATAATTTCCATCTTCGAGAGAAGCGATGTTTTTCTCTAATGCCGTTCTGGTGGGGTTATGAGTTCTGGCATAAGCGTATCCTTCTTTCTTCTTGCCGGGAGACTCTTGGACGAATGTGCTTGTCTGGAATATTGGCGTCACAACGGCGCCGGTAACAGGCTCAGGTTCACATCCGGTGTGGATTGCACGTGTTTCAAATCTTTGCTTCATTTATATTTCCTGAAGGATTCCAGAATTAGATATGATTTACAGGCTGATAATAGAGATTGGGAATATGTTGGTACTTAATCATCCATTCGCACCGCTAAAGTGCGGTGCGAATGGGTATTCAGATATTCTTTCTTATCATTCAGAGGCCGAAAATCCTACCTGTTTTACTGCCTCGATAAGCACATCCTTATTTGCCTTTCCCTTTTCAACCTGCACAACGGCCTTACCATCTTTATGGCTTACCTGAGCGTCTGTAACACCTTCACATGCGGTCAGTGCGCCCTTTACCCTGGCTTCGCAGCCAGCGCATGTCATTCCCTTTACGTTTATGACTACTTCTTCTGTTTTACCAGACTCGGCGGTGGAGACTTTTATCAATTTTGCTTTTGCTTCTTTAAGCGGGCATGCCTCGTCTTTGCATGGTTCGTTGCAGCAGGCTTTACCTGGAATCACCGCGCATGCTTGTGCAGCAGAAAAGGATAAAACAAATATTGCAGCAAACAAAATACTACTCAATTTTAATGACTTAAACATTTTAAATCTCCCTTCTTATAAAAAGATTCTTTAATATATTTATTTTGCAACCTTGTATGCGAACAGGTTGACTACCTCAATCTGGTATGACTTATTAAGGTCCTGACAACCTATGGCTGCGCGTGTTGGAGAACATCTGATATACTTTCTGTAAACATCATTCATCTGTCCCCAGTAATCTATATTCTTCATGAATATAAGGGCATTGACAATTCTGTCCATGTTGGTGCCTGCCTTTTTAATAGCAGTTTTTACGTTTTCAAACACCAGTTTGAACTGTCCTTTAGGGTCAAGCGTTGGGACTTCACCAGTCGAATCAACGGGTATAAAGCCTCCACAGCATATTTTTACCGCCTTAATCTTCTGAAGACGGGCCGCATCTTCCTCGAACCAATCACACATCAAGCCGACCTGTCTTGCCGGCTGCTTCCCTCCAACCTTCCTGCCATCTGCAAGTACTAAATCAAGAAGCATGTCCCTTACTGCAAATGGAAGTTTCTGCGCCTCGTCTATTGACATCTTATCCAAATCCTTTAAGGTATGTTTCTTCTGTACTTTCTTTGCCATCAACAACTCCTTTCTTCTAAAATATCTGATATAATCTTCAAATCATCATCCGCAATAACCCAACCAACTGCGCCTGTATTTTGTTCAACCTGGTTCGGGTTTTTTACCCCGACAATTGCCGTAGTCACACCCCTTTGATGGAGTAACCAGTTTATGGCTAATTGAGCCGTCGTCTTACCATATTTCTGTGCAATCTTTGTAATCTCCTTAACTTTTCTTATATGAGAAACGAACACGTCTCCGGTAAAGTTTCCTATAATACCCTGTCCGCGCCAATCCTCAAATTTTGTGTTTTCGTCATACTTTCCTGTCAGCACTCCTGATGCCAGTGGGCTATAGCAGATTATGCCGATATTGTTTTCTATACAAAATGGGAGAATCTCTTTCTCTATATCTCTCTCCAGCATACTGTACATTGGTTGTAGAGAAACTATCTGTCCGTATTTGAGGCTCTCCTTCATTTGGTCAACTGAATAATTACTCACTCCAATATATCTAACCTTTCCGGTCTTCTGAATCTGCAGGAGGGTATCCATTGTCTCTTCAATAGGTGTGGTTTCATCCGGCCAGTGTACCTGGTACAAGTCAATGTAGTTAGTCTGCAATCTCTGCAGGCTCAGGTCTATTTCTTCTAATATGGATTCTTTAGTAGCCCTCTTCTCCAGAGCCTTTATCTCTTCCTTTTTCCATCGCAGTCCGCATTTTGTTGCGATTACGACTTCTTTGCGTTTTGAGTGCAGGGCCTTACCTAATAACTCTTCAGAGTATCCAAAGCCGTACACCGGGGCAGTATCATAGAAGTTTATGCCCAAATCAATTGCTTTTTCAATAGAACGGATAGAGTTGTCTTCACCTTCAGTTTTCCAGAAGGGCTTTCCTCCTATTCCCCATGCGCCATATCCTATGGTTGAAACACTTAGATCGCTTTTTCCGAGAATCCTGTATTCCATATAAACCGGTTTCCTTTAGCTATCAGAGTTTTTTCCTGTTTCTTACATACCAACTAACAAGGCAATTCTAATGAAAAAGTATTCTAAATGAAAGCAAATTTTGCATATAAGAACTGGTGTGAGTAAAGGTTCAAACTTTATTGGCTTCAGGTGTGTAATATCAGCTTCCGGATTACAGGAATTGAGAGACTGAGATTATTGTTGAAACAATACAAACTTATTTTGCGACTTTCTCCCCCTCTACAAGGGGAACAAATCGTACAGGGATGGTTTTTTTTGCGTCAATATTTCCGGCGTCATTTTTCTCTACAATCAGCAGGTCTTGACTATAAAAGGTATTGTTAACAGGAATAACCATCCTGCCGCCTGGTTTTAGTTGGCTTATTAGAGGATCAGGTATTTTCTCTGCTGCTGCCGTTACTATTATGGCATCGAATGGCCCCTTGTCAGGCCAGCCGAGCGAACCATCAGATATCTTGACATTTACATTATCATATCCAAGGTTTTTTAAACTTTCCTCTGCCCGAAGTCCTAACGCTTCAATTATTTCAATTGTATATACTTCTTTAACAATTGTAGATAAGACTGCAGCCTGGTAACCAGAGCCTGTTCCTATTTCAAGTACGGTATCCTCATTATCAACATCTAACATTTCAGTCATCAGTGCCACTATATACGGCTGGGAGATAGTTTGCCCTAATCCAATTGGTAATGGCTGGTCATAGTAGCTGTATCTTCTGTATCCTTCCGGTACAAACATATGTCGAGGTACTTTTTCCATTGCATCCAGGACTTTTTTGTCTTTTACGCCTCGCGCCATTATTTGTTGTTCAACCATCTTCTTTCTTTCACGGGCATAATCTTCTTCTTTAAATTTTGCATTCCCTCCGTTAGCTATCGAATCTTTCCCTTTGAAATTCATAAAAGGGCGATAGCTGTAGAAGACGCAGGAAAGGACAATTATTATTAATATAAAGGTTACAAATTTCACTTTTCACCTCTTTAAATTAGCTTACTACTTACCAGAACATTATTGTCGGGTTGGCGGGTAAGTTGAAATATTTCCATAGATTTTCTGCTTGTCCCTGTCTGCCCATGACAGACGGCAGAAAGAGGTAGCCTCCGATCCGGTTATTATATCACTATTAAATATACTGTCAAGAAAGCGATAAGCTTTGAGATGTACAGGTTTTACTTGCATTAGACCTGTTTAACAACTATACTCGTAAACATAAGATAATAGATATATTTTTTGCGAATGAGAATGAAGAAGACTAAGAAAATAAGAAATTTGAAAGAAGAAATATTTATTATAGACACAAGTATTTTTACTAATGCTGATGTATATATTTCATTTGGCAGGACACCAACTACTGCTCTAAAAAACTTTTTGAAATTAATAAGTAAGCTGAAAGGCACAAATTTTTATATGCCTCCATCAATTTATGAAGAACTCATGAATTTCATAGATGGTGACAAGATACCAAAGGACCTCCAGATTAAAATCTTCCAGAAACCACCAAAGAAGTATGAGATGGAAGTGCCTGCTTTTTTACTTTATGAATTAATAGAAGATGTGCGTCATCGCATTGATAAGGGATTGAGGGTTGCGGAACAAGCTGTGAGAAATGTAATAGCGGATAAAGAACCAGAAACGATAACGAACCTCAGGAAGAAATACCGTTCGGCATTAAGGGAAGGAATCATTGACAGCAAGGAGGATGTCGACTTGATATTATTGGCAAAGGAGATGGATGGTATTCTGGTTACTGCTGATACGGGAATAATGACCTGGGCTGGTAAAATGGGCATCCGTTTTGTTGAATCACGTAACCTCCGCGGGATTATAAACAGTCTAATCAAAATGTGAATGGCCTGACCAGTGCTTCCGAATCACTTCGTATGAAGGGAAACATCTCCTTACAAATTCTACATGCCAGTATTGACCAACTCTTTTCTGACTGACCAAATTTGCATCTACCTTACATTTATGAAAATGTTCAAATAGTTTTTTTATATTTTGCTTTTTGTTAAACCTCACATTAACTCTTTCTGTTATCATTTCTCCATCTGATGCTTTCTTCACACTTTCATAGAGAGATTTCAGCAGGGATTCACCTGCTTCCCTAAGAAATGTTTTGTCCAGTGGCATGTTGTGTTCCAAAAGATAAAAAACTGCCCTTAACATTCTATGCGTAAAAAATTCAGCTTGAGTTTCTATCATTACAGGAGAAGTTGCCTTCATATCCTTGAGACACGAACTTGCTGTGACGTATTTCACCATTCTCTCTGATGGGTTTATGGGCTTGAAAACAAGACCCTCACAACCCTTTTCGTTCAGATCTTGAATGTGTTGTTTCAACTTTTTGATATCAGAAGCAGTATATTTGCCAAAACGTGTTACAGTTGGAATGTCATATTCTTCAAACAGCCTGTATCTTTTCTCTATGGGTATTTGCCGGTCTGTACCTTTAGTTCTTATATCAAATGCAAAGAACCTGACGTCCTCAGTTACATAAGGAGGTGTTTCCGTGTTGTATGGATTTTCAGGACCGGCTATTTCGCCACAAATAATCAGATCAGGGTTTTCATCAAAAAATTTATCAATGTTAAAGAAGTCAATCAACCTGTCGGTACTGAACGGGCAAACATAACTCCCCCTGGTAAAGGCAAACACTCGACCCTGTACTCTTGCAATCCTAACATTATAGCCATCCACCTTTTCTTCTACGTAGAAAGGATTGGTAAATGTTAATTTGATACCATTTTCTAATTGCAGAATTCTTGCTATACGTGGAAAGTCAAAGATGACTTCTGAATCAGTTACAACGGTTCCCTTATTTAGCTGTCCTACTTTCTTAAGTACCCTGTAGAAGGTGATCCCATCAAACTGATCAGAGATTACACTATGTTCTCCCACAGCCTCATTCCATGAGTTTTCTGTTATATTAACCTTTGATATAGTTTCTAGAATGCCCATGTTTGCTTATAGCGCTAATTCTTTTATATAATGAAGTCGATTAAAATAAGTATAAACAAGAGAATTACTGGATCACTATTATATTGTAACATCCGTGATATTCAATTTTTTAAGATTGACAGTTATACAAATCAAAAGTATAATTCCACAACTATACAACTACCAATTCTTGCCTATTATATATTCTTAAAATAACATATACGTAAAAAGTATGTTACATACATATTACAAGTCATTATGCCCAGTCACCAGTATAATAAATTAGCTTCTTTTAATTGTTAATTTGTTTTGTCATATTTCAAGATAACTAAAGGTATAGAGGATTTACCATCCTGTAAAGTAAAATTATACTAACGTGATATGATACGCCGTTGCAACTTATTTTTGATATATTAAATTTACCAGTAGTCGGAGAAAATATTATGTACATTATTTTCGGTTGTGGTGCAACTGGAAATGCAGTTGTTGATGCATTAAACAAGGCCGGTAAGGATATATTAATAATAGACAAGGACGAGAACGCATTATCTTCATGGAGAGAACAACATCTTGATGTAATGGTATCAGATATGGAATCTTTTGATTTGGACTCTCAGTACTGCGAGAATGCAAATATGTTTGCAATCCTTACCGGGGACTCGAGTGGTAATTTGTCACTGGCGAAAAGAATAAAAGAAAAAATGCCGAACAATTTCGTCCTTGTTAAGGCTTCCGGCCATGGAGAGACTCAAGCCCTGAAGTCAAATGGCGCCGACATGATATTACAAACCGGTAATATCCTGGCTCAAAAAATATTATCTGCTTTTGAAACTGTCGAAATGGAGCGTTCTGCTTTCACATTAGTTAACATTATCAAGGAATCAAACGGCAAAGAATTGGCGATTTTCCTACAGGACAATCCTGATCCGGATGCCATAGCTTCAGGACTTACTTTGAAACGTATATGTGAGTTCTGTGATGTAGAAAGCAGCATCTATTATGGAGGTAGTATCAGCCACCAGAATAACAAGGCGTTAGTTAATTTGTTGAATATAGATTTGATAAATACAAAAACAAGTAAAGAAGTAATGGCGGTGATGAGATATGCCGGTAAGATTGCATTAATAGAGGCATCGATTCCATCAAAGAACAATGTTTTGCCTATAGAGGTCACGCCAAATTTGATTTTTGATCATCACCCGATAGATATCAGTTCGGTTAAAGGCGATTTTGTTGATATCCGACCTGAAATAGGCGCTACCGCTACAATAATGACTAAATATATACGTCAGTTAGATTTAAAACCAGACGCCTCACTTGCGACGGCATTATTATATGGTATTCGAACAGACACGAAAGAGTTTACCAGAAATACCACTTCTGATGACCTGGATGCTGCAGCATATCTTTCTCCACTGGTAGATACAGCTATTATGAGCCAGTTGGAATTTCCTCCCATGAGGTTAGAAACCCTGGATATTATCGGAAGGGCAATCAGAAACAAAGAAATCAGGGGGTCATACCTTGCGTCATTTGTGGAATTTATCAGTGATAGAGACGCCCTGCCGCAAGCGGCGGAAATGATGTTGCAGTTGGAGGGCGTATATACTGTACTTGTCTTCGGAATTAATGAAGACAAGGTCCAATTATCTGCAAGAAGCAGGGATACAAGAGTTAATCTGGGATTAATTCTGCAGAGTGCATTTGGTGAGTTAAATAGTGGTGGCCATGCTACAATGGCAGCCGGAACCATTAATCTTGGAATACTTGGCGATGCAAATGACAGGACGTCTCTCCTGAAAGTAACTTCTGACGCCGTCAAGAAAAAGTTCTTTTCCGCAGTTGGCGTTGAGTTTGAACAAGAAACATTCCCGTCAGATGAAAAACCACAGGCATACCCAGCGTAAAAGTAAAATTCAAATTGCCGGCCTGCAGTCAGGAATCATCATCTTTTTTCCAATCTGCTGAATGATAGTTGGAGTAAACTTGAAATCGTCTGGATTCATGCTTGCGCTTGAAATTATCCTTTAGCTTCCTTTTTAACCACCCTCTGAATTCGTGAACCATTAAGGTAAAACCAAATACATCAGTTATAATTCCCGGTGTTATTAATAACGCACCGGCAATCAAAATAAACAGGCCGTCAATAAGACTGTCTGTCGGAATAATTCCATTCTGCAAATCCGCCCTTATTTGTCTATAAATACTTAAACCCTGGCTTCTGGCAAGTAAACCTCCTATTCCGCCTGTTATGAGTACGACCATTATAGTTGGAAACGCTCCCAGGTATCTTCCGACCTGTATCAAAAGATACAATTTCGTTAATGGAAGAACTGTGAACAATAAAATAAGCCGGATAAGCATGTTATTTTATATAAATAATTACTGAATAAATTCTAAAAATGCTTGACTTAAAGTTTTTATATTATATTACATAACATATTTTTTGGTAAAATATTTATATTATGGCAAACTTCATAAGCAGAACAAAAAAGAAATTCATAATCAAGGAGATGGATCCTAATACTGACTTGTTGAAGGTCTTTCAATATACCCAGGCTCGATCAAAAAGCTTTTTCCTTGATAGCGCCACCAAAAATGAAAAGACCGGAAGATACTCATTTATAGGATATGATCCCTTTCTTACAGTTATGTCAAAAGGCAACAACATATTGACGCAAAGTCGTCATAGTATTACCAGAAAAGTTGGGAATCCTTTTGATGAACTAAGAGATTTGTTGAACAAATTCCATCTGGATAATAGTTTTGAGGCCGTTCCATTTACGTGTGGCGCTGTTGGATACTTTGCTTATGATTTATGCCACTTCATAGAAAAACTTCCTGATACAACAATTGATGACATTGAATTTCCGGAAATGTATTTTAGCTTTTATGACACAGTTATTGGCTTTGACCATCTTGAGAACAAATGCTACTTGATGTATGTCAATTTAAGTCCGTATTCTAATAAAAGTACAGAGAAAAGAATTGACAGGGTATTAAGAATGATTAGTAATGGATTGAATACGTCTTATGAAGAAAAATCAAGGTTTAGGGGGGGCAAGGCAAAGCGAAAGATTATAAGTAATTTTTCTAAAGAAAACTATTTAAGGGCCGTGGAATGCGCAAAGCAATATATCAATGCAGGTGATATTTATCAGGTAAATCTTTCACAGAGATTCCAAACTCAGATAGAGACGTCGCCTCACGAAATATATAAGAGATTAAGGAAGATTAATCCGGCGCCCTTTTCATGTTACTTGAGGTTTGATAATAAATACATAATCAGTTCATCTCCGGAAAGGTTCTTATCGTTGAGAAATACGTTAGACAGTGCCGGCAAACATAGTGAGGGTATAGTGCGAAATATTCAAACAAGGCCGATCAAGGGCACCCGGCCCAGATGTCAAGATGGAGATATAAATACAAAAATGAAGAAGGATTTACTCTCAAGTAAGAAAGACGATGCTGAACTGGCAATGATTGTAGACCTAGAGCGGAATGACCTTGGACGAGTGTGTAAATATAATACAGTCAAGGTAACAGAGAAAAAGGAACTGGAAGAACATCCTACTGTATATCACCTGGTTGCGACGGTTGAGGGAGAACTTCATTCAAGGTATGATTCAATTGACTTGTTAAAGGCCACGTTTCCGGGAGGTTCAATAACCGGTGCGCCCAAAGTGAGGGCCATGCAGATTATTGATGAATTAGAACCCACCAAGCGAAGTGTATACACAGGTGCAATAGGATATTTGAGCTTTAATGGAAATATTGATTTTAACATTGCCATAAGAACATTTCTGGCAAAAGATGATCATATCTACTTCCAGGTTGGCGGGGGAATTGTGGCTGATTCAAATCCGGAGGACGAGTATGAAGAAACACTGTATAAGGCCAGGGCACTAATTGATACGCTTGAGTAGGGTTTGTGTCTTTTTCATTTTGGCCACAGATAAGCACATATCAAAGAAATGCAAAGTACAAAATTTATTTGCTTGAACGGTAAAATAATTTCAGACACGGAGGGATCTGTTTCGTCTGGCGACAGAGGGTTCCTCTACGGTGATGGCATTTTTGAAACGTTACGTTCATATAATGGGAAACCTTTTAAGCTGGCCGAACATCTGGAGCGTATGCGTTGTTCTGCAGAGAAATTCAGTATTTCATTCGAATATACAAATGCAGAAATTAGTGAGAATATAAAGGAACTGATCGAGAAGAATAATGTTCAAGATGCTTATATCAGGATTACACTTTCAAGGGGCAATGGAGGCAATGGGCTTGGAATAAACAATAATCTCAAATCAACAATCTTGATTCAGGCAAAATCGTTTACGCCCTATGAGAGAAGATTGTATGATGAAGGAATGCCTCTGATTGTTTCCGGGCACAGAAGGAGTACGTCGTGTCCGATATCCAGTCATAAAACAACTAATCTTTTGACAAGTATTTTGTTGAAAGAAGAAGCAAAGAGGATGTCTGCCAATGAGGCGATCGTAATCAATACAGACGGATATGTAGCCGAGTGCGTGGTAAGCAATATTTTTATGGTAAATAACGGGAGTGTTGTTACCCCTTCACTTGATACGAATATCCTGCCTGGGATAACAAGGAAAACGGTACTCGATATTTGCCAGAACAGTGGTATTCCTGCCAGAGAGGAATGTTTCAAGATAGATGCATTAATCAAAGCGGAAGAAGTATTTATTACCAATTCATTAATGGAAATAATGCCTGTCTCAAGGATTGACGATTATCAAATAGGAAAGACCATACCCGGAAAGATTACGCAGCAGCTTATGAGTGCTTACAAGCTTCTGATCTGAAAATTTAGATTCCTCCAACAATATTTTACAAATATATAAACGATACTTTGACTTACTATCGCTATCGAAGTGGTTTCTTAAAAATTGGACTTTGGATTTGATAGCCTGAAAACGATGCCATATGCTTACAACCGGAACAAACAAAGTAGCCCTTTTCACATGTTTTCACGTTTTTTTTCAATTTTTAAATCCTATAGTCCAAAATTCTCTTGTATTATCATGTAAAAAAGCTAAAAATATTAGAGTACTGATGTGTTGTAATTATCTATATATATTTCATTTATGGTCAAGTATACCGAATGGAAGGCTATTAAAATTTTCTAAATTATATATAGTGTTAAAAATAAAGAACAAGAGTTTTCTGAAATGGGAGGTAAAATGTGGAACAAACATTAACAAAGGTAAAAAATCTGGAAAAGTTTATGCAGAAACATGGAGAGGATCCCTTTTTCTCTCAGTCTATCTCAAAAATGCTGGATTATAAAATTCAAAATTACGAAGAAGAAATTAAGAGATTAAATAGAGAGTTAAAGAAGTGTGAACGTAGGTATAAAGCGGATTCATCAGTTTTCTTCAAAAAGTTCAAAGAAGGTAGGGCAGGGGATGACCTGGATTTTATTGAATGGGCTTCTCTTTTCCAGATACGTACGCGTCTTCTTGAAAAAAAGACTGAACTTGAAGGTAAAAAGATAGATGATTGAAGACTACTTTGATGGTTTGGTTCAGGAACTTTTCATAAATAGTGCTATTTCTTCTTTTAAGGTATTAAGACGTGAGATAGGTAAAGATGATGGATATATACGTATAAAATGTAAATTAAAAAATAATGATATCCTTGAATTTGCCGAATACATTCAGACTCGAAAAAACAAGATACACCTTGAAACATATAGTTTCCACTGGCAGGATACAAAAGGACATCTAATCAAAAGATGGGACAATGTATCTCATCATAAAGAATTAGACACCTTTCCTCACCATATCCATCTTCTGACAGGTGGGGCAATAAGCAGTACTCCAATGACTTTAAAAAGTGTTCTGAGAGAAATAGAAAAAGTGTTACCGATTATACATGAGAGAGAACAGGAAAATTAGCTTTTAAGCTAAAGGCGCATTGGTTGTGGCTTTACCGCGCTATGTGCGCTATGTGCAATGGGGTCATCCATTGATGTGTTTGAGTGCGTGGTAAGCAATATTTTTATGGTAAATAACTGGAGTGTTGTTACCCCTTCACTTGATACGAATATCCTGCCTGGGATAACAAGGAAAACGGTACTCGATATTTGCCAGAACAGTGGTATTCCTGCCAGAGAGGAATGTTTCAAGATAGAGGCATTAATCAAAGCGGAAGAAGTATTTATTACCAATTCATTAATGGAAATAATGTCAGTCTCAAGGATTGACGATTATCAAATAGGAAAGACAGTACCGGGAAAGATTACGCAGCAGCTTATGGGAGAATACAGCGCTTAACCTGAAATTATTCCCACTCGATAGTGCTTGGTGGTTTTGAGCTGATGTCATAAACAACACGGTTAATGCCTCTGACCTCATTGATTATGCGGCTTGAAATACTGGTCAGTACTTCGTAGGGTAATTTTACCCAATCTGCGGTCATGAAGTCGGTTGTTTCGACAGCCCTTAAAGCGATAACATTCTCATAACTTCTCTCGTCCCCCATTACGCCAACAGTACTTACCGGTAGGAAGACGGCAAATGCCTGTGCAATTTTTCCATAAAGACCTGCCGATTGTATCTCCTGGATCATAATTTCATCTGCATGTCTGAGGATTTCCAGTCGTTCTTGTGTTATTTCTCCTATTATTCTTATGGCAAGACCGGGCCCTGGAAAGGGGTGTCTCCAGATAATCTCATCAGGCAGACCAAGTTCTGTTCCCATTTTTCTCACTTCATCTTTAAAAAGCTCCCTGAGGGGTTCGACAAGTTCAAACCCTAGTTCTGCCGGTAATGCTCCTACGTTGTGATGGCTTTTTATGGTGGCAGTAGGGCCGCCATGTGCAGAAACGCTTTCTATGATATCCGGGTAGAGGGTACCCTGTGCCAGATATTTTATACCGGCTAATTTATTTGCTTCATCTTTAAACACGTCAATAAACTCGTGGCCGATAATCTTTCGTTTCTGTTCCGGATCTATTACACCGGACAATTTTTTTAAGAATCTGTCACCGGCATTTATAAAATGTAAATCTACCTTGAAATTCTTCCTGAAGGTTTCAATTACACATTCTGATTCGTTCATTCTCAGTAATCCGTTGTCTACGAAAATGCAGGAAAGCTTGTTGCCTATTGCATTGTAAATAAGTGCAGCAGCAACGGCAGAATCTACACCGCCTGACAGACCACAAATAACTCTTTCATTTCCCACCTGTTTTTGTATATCTTTTATGGCACTCTTTATATATGAACTCATCTCCCAGTCACCGGAACATTCGCAGATTTTGAAAAGGAAATTTTTCAGAATTTGTTTGCCGTCTGGAGTATGCGTAACTTCCGGGTGGAATTGAACGCCGTAGAAATTCTTTTCTTTATGTTTTACCGCAGCGTATGGACAAGTTACAGTATTCGCAAGTGAATGAAAATCTTCAGGAAGCCCTATTGCTTGATCACCATGACTCATCCAAACATCTATAGAATCACCCAGTGTATCATCAAAAAGAGATGTATGGTCTTTTATGGTGCATTTGGTTTTTCCGTATTCCCTGTTCTCCGATGCTTTTATTTCTGCTCCTAATATTTGACTGCCCAACTGGAACCCGTAACATATCCCTAAAACTGGGATATCCATAAAAAGTATTTTCTCATCACATCGTGGTGCATTGGATACATAAACACTGGCAGGCCCGCCACTCAAAATTATACCTTTAGGATTCAGTTGTTTGATTTCTTCAGGTGTTATTTTATATGATACAATTTTGCTGTAGACGTTTTGCTCCCTGATTCTCCTGGCAATCAGATGTGAGTACTGAGAGCCAAAGTCCACAACAATTACAATTTCATGTGTTCTTTTTTGCATAGTCTTCAAAAATTAATAAAATGTCTAAATTAGTGTAACAGAATAACATATAAGATACCTTGCTGATGTTGGAAAGTAGATAAATATGAGTCTGGGTTTTCATGAAAAACGTTTTTATACGTAATACTATATATCGCAGAAATAATCAAGTTAGTTTTTTTTGATGACTTTTCCAGTCTAAATTTGGGTAGTTTAAGGGCATCAGAAAACCCTTGACTTTAGTTTATTTTTAGTTATATTCTATCCCGTAACTGAACAAAATACTCTTTTTAATAAAAGAGCAGTATGGTATAATCTTCACGTTTTAAAGGTTATTAAATAAGCAGGGGGGAGAGTTAAATTGAAGGCAGTAGAATTAGCACAATACAAGAAAACACTTCTGGAGCTTAGACAAAAGCTGGTTGTAAACGTAAACTTTATGGAAGACGAAGCATTAGGAAAATCCAGACAGGAGGCTTCAGGAGACCTATCAAACGTACCTATCCACATGGCTGATGTTGGCACGGATAATTACGACCGTGATTTAACCATCGGGCTGATTCAGAATGGTGAAGAAGAATTGAGGGCTATAGATGAGGCTCTGGAAAGGATAGGTGATAAAACATACGGTACATGCGAGGAGTGTGGGAAAAAAGTTTCCAAAGTACGCCTCACGGCGCTGCCTTATGTAAAACATTGTATTGAATGTCAGAGACAGGAGGAGGAAACTGATAAAATTTAAGGTCTCTAAAAATGCCACTTTGTTTCTGGTTGTTACTTTTTGTGGTGTATTTCTAGACCTTATAACAAAATGGATAGTATTCGCAAATTTTAAAGATACTGAAAGACTTGTAATTATTAAAGGTTTTTTGTGGATTGTTTGCAGTAAAAATGAGGGTATTGTTTTTGGTCTTGCTCAAGGCAGAAACAACATCCTCATTTTTTTTTGTATAGCCGCAATAGGCGCCATCCTGTGGTTTTATAGAAACTTCGACAGATCAGGATTATCCCCTAATATTGCTTTTGGTATGATACTTTCAGGCGCTATAGGAAATTTGTGGGACAGGATTTTCCATCATCATGTTAGAGATTTTATAGATGTTCATCTGGGCATGGGATACCATTGGCCAACCTTTAATATTGCAGATTCTCTAATATGTGCAGGAGTTGGTCTGATCTTTTATGAAACGCTGTTTACAAAGAATCGGGGAAGTATGCTCACTCGGAAGACTGCGTTGTAAGTTCCTGATATTTCTTTAACAAACTGAGAGTAACTTTGCCGGGTTTCCCAGATGCGATTTTTCTTCCGTCTAAATTGACTACAGGAATGATTTCTGCAGCAGTCCCTGTCAGAAAGCATTCATCAGCGTTGTATAAATCATTTCGTGTCAGTTGTTCTTCTCTTACCGTCATGCCCGCTTCTTTAGCAAGCTCCATAACCACGTTTCTTGTTATCCCTATCAGGATTCCTGCGGAAGTAGGCGGTGTTAAGACTTCATTATTCTTCACTATAAAAATATTATCACCGGTGCCTTCTGCCACATAACCATCTTTATTTAACATTATGCCTTCGGTAGCTCCGGCATTAATACACTCAATCTTTGCCAGAATATTATTAAGGTAATTCAAGGACTTAATATTGGGATTAAGAGCGTTAGAATGATTACGAATTGTAGCGACTATAATTGCATTAAGGCCCTTTTCGTATAACTCTTTGGAATATAGTTGAATGAAATCTGTTATAATTATAATTTGTGACTTTGAGCAGTTAAAAGGATTAAGGCCGAGTTTTCCTACTCCCCTGGTTACGATCAATCTAATATAAGAGTTTTTTAGATTGTTAGCCTTCAGGGTATTTATAACGGCATCCTTAAGTTCATCCTTGGTCAACTGTATCTTCATGGAAATCGCTCTGGCAGAATCGTAAAGCCTGTCGATATGTTCTGAAAACCTGAATACATTACCATTGTAACATCTAATGCCTTCAAAGACCCCATCACCATATAACAAGCCATGATCGAAGACAGATATCTTCGCCTCATCTTTTGGATATAACTTTCCGTTTATATATACCTTAGGCTCCAACTACCAATGCTCCTTTCAATTTCCAGAGTAATTTACAATCTTACCATCAGCCATCCTGACTACCTGCCCTGCCGATTTTGCAAATCTTTCATCATGGGTAACTATTACCACGGTCTGCTTTGTCTTTTCATTTAGTTCCCAGATTAATTCCTTAATTTCTCTTCCAGAATTTGTATCGAGGTTGCCTGTAGGCTCATCACACAGCAATATCTCAGGATCATTCATTAATGCCCTGACTATTGCCACTCTCTGCTTCTCTCCTCCTGAGAGTTCGTTTGGTCTATGATTTATCCTGTTGCCTAGGCCTACCCGTTCTAAAAGCTGTACTGCTTTTTCTGTATGCTCTTTTTTAGATATTGTCTTGAAGAACTTTTTGCCGATCAGGCGAGGCATCAGCACATTTTCTAATGCATTAAAATCCGGTAAAAGGTGATAAAATTGAAATACAAACCCGAATATTCTGTTTCGTTTCTCAGCTAATTCCTTTTGCCCAACAATGCTCAGATTTTCACCCTTAAAGCTCACATGGCCGGAAGTTGGTGTGTCTAATATACCCAGTATATGAAGGAGTGTGCTTTTGCCTGCACCCGAAGCTCCCAAAATGATTAATATCTCGCCCTCTTTTATTTCCAGATTTATTCCGCTGAGTACACGGAGAGATGTTTTACCTATTTTATATTCCTTGTGAATTTCATTCGCACACAGGTAACCGTTGTCAG
>CAKKPF010000139.1 GCA_919901575.1 Candidatus Brocadiaceae bacterium | reverse complement strand
CTACACTAAATTATTACAAGGAAAATGTCCAACTATTATAGACACAGAGGGCTTTCGCTGTTATCAACTTCCTTAACGTAACGTGAAACCCAACCTGAACGCCCCATAACGTTATACCGGTATACCCTACCTCCTGTGGTAATTCCTCCCAATTCTTGTATTTCCGCTCATTATTAAGGCGTTTTTGTTCTTTCAAATTTGAGTAATTATACTATTATATCCTTACCCCCACCTTTTTAAATTCTCTCTCGCTGTATAGCATTACGTAATCGTTCAGACCGGTTTTCTGTTTTATACTTTCGATAACGTTTTCACATTCTTCATCCGTGTAACCATGAATCATGGTAAAGACGTTATATTCCCAACCTGGAAATGTCGGACGTTCATAGCAATGTGTAACCTCTTCAAAGGCCGCCATAATTGGCCCGCACTCGTCCACCCTTTCACCCGGCACCTTCCATACGGTCATTGCATTGGAATTTATGCCTATCTTCCTGTGAGCAATAGATGCCGCCAGGCGCCTTATCTTCCCGTTTTTCAGCAGAGCCTTTAACCTGCCTATCACTTCCTCCTCTGACATGCCTAATCCATCAGCCATGTCCTTGTATGGGGTCTTTGTCAGGGGTATGCCATCCTGGATATGTTTTATCAGTTTAATATCTAAATCTTCTGTCATAAGTCAGTATATTTTAAATTTAACGCCTATTTTAAATTTCTTTGTTGTCGGCAGCATGCGAACCTTAAAGCCCGTGCTATCCTCAATTTCTTTAATATTCTCTTCAAGCTTTTCCTGTGACGGAGCCGACATTGTAAACCAGATATTAAGGGGAAGCTCTTTGTTTTTCCCCTTTCTTAAATAATTATGAGAAACTCCGCTGTACCCGTTTATTACCTCGGCTACATCATCAATTCTGTCCTCCGGAACCTGCATCGCCGCAAGTGTCGCAGAGTTTCCAACAGCCTGGGTATTTATGATAGGGGCAAGACGGCGAACGTATTTACCCTCAACCATAGACTTTACCCTTTCAATGATCAGGTCTTCATCAAGCTCCAGTTCTTTGGCAAGGTCAAGAAACGGCCTGTGCGTCAACGGAAGATTTGTTTGAAGCCTCTGTAGTATTTTTCTATCAATTTCGCTTAATGCCATTTTGATCCCAAAAAAGCTCAAAAATAGTCGATGCATCCTGCCTCGTAATTGTAGACGGTCAGGCAGGATGCCTGACCTATAATATTGTTAATTTTCATCATTCAGCATCACATGGGAGCATAAGCGTCAAATATAGAGATATATATTTTAACTACCATCCTTAGGTATGCACAACCTCTTTATTGTTTACGTTTTTCTGTGAAATATTATTTTTATCACTCAGTCTTCTTTTGAATTCTTCAATACCAATTTTTTTCACCAGTTCTCCAAAACGCTTTTCTCTCTTCTCGTTCAGTATTGCTTCCACGCACACATCAAGGGCATTGAGCACTTCAGACTCATCTGCAAAGTCGGTGAGGTCGTCTGCAAATCGTGGATGCCTGCCCAGCTTTCCGCCAATCATAACCCTGAAACATTTCTTCTCCGTCTTTATAGTACCTGTAGGACAAACCTCGGCACAAAGGCCACAGTGTACGCAGCGATCATAATTGATTGTGACAACCCTTTCGCTGTTTTCAAGTTGTCCGGTATTTCCCTCTCCGGCCTCTTCCTTCCATTCATTTGACATTCCCGTAATCCTGATAGCACCCTCCTTACAGGCCCTTAAACAATTTCCACACCCGTTACACGCAATACCATCATCCACAAACACCTTTGCCCTGACGTGAATGCCAAAATCCCTGATCTGTGGCATGGAACAGCAATTCGGACAACTGGCGATTGCAATCTTCAGTCTCTGGTGAGGCAGGATCTTGCCATCAATCCTCTTTATCAGCTTCTTGCTGAATTCCACTTCACTGAGCCTGTCCTTTATTTTCTGTAAAAGCCCTTTGACTCCTGCTATCAAAAACGGACACTCTACATCCTCCCCACGGCATATATCAATATGGTACATCGCCGGATATCCATCTTCCTCTTCATATTCGTCAGACCTTTTCAGGATTTCAAACTTATCTTCACCTGCTTTTACGTCTAAAGAAAACGGATTTGTGTTTACTACGCCTTTTTCGCTTTTAACACTTCCCTTACCCATAAAGCCTGCCTTTGCATCCTCTACATCTTCTACAGTAACAACATTCTTTCCCTTTTCACTGGCATGCTTTTCTATCTTTGAACGAGCAAGTCTCCGTACGAATACGGGTATTTTCTCAAGTCTTAAACTCGCCTCTTTATTCCATTCCATATAAATTAGCTCCTTTCATCAAAGCTGAGCTTAGCTCATGCCGCTAATTTATTGCATTATGCTTTGCATAATCAAGTTCAAAATATTGGAAATGTCATTATATTTTATACAAACTTTTAGTCAAACAAAAACTAAAACACCATTTACCCGCCTGAACTATTCGGGCAGGTTAGAGAATCTTTTCAAGATAGGAAATAATTTTTTTTGCTATTGCCTTTTTGCCTTTTAACGGTTTTGATATTTTACGGTCACCTGTAACCATGTATGCAATATGACGATTACGAGAGATGTATTTGTAATCATTAGCCACAATCAGATTGGCCTTACTTTTTGTTAAAAATCTTCGGGCTATTTTTATTATCTCATCTTTTGTTCTGTTTACCTCTAACTTGAATCCCACAAGAAACGCCTCTGGCCATGTAATCCTTATAATGTTTATAACCTTTGGCGTCTTTACCAGTTTTACCAACCATTCTTCCTTTTTCGAAGACATCTTGCTCTGTTTAGCCCTGGCCGGCACATAATCTGCCACAGCCATTGCATGAATGACTGCATCAAATCTTCTATTCTTCAGTTTTTTCTGAAGAACATTTATCAGGTCGTTATTAGTTTCAATCTCGATTAGCTTAAGCTGTGAGGCCATTATGTCATTACGGTCACGGATTACAGGAAACAAGCTGCCTGCTCCATATATATACGTAACAACCGCCCCACGACCCATTGCTTCCAGCGCTATCTCACTGCCAAGCCTTCCTGTTGATGTATTCGTTATGTAACGAACGGCATCCAGATAGCCGCGTGTTGAACCTGCAGTAATAAGAATATTTTTCTTTTTAAGGAGGGACATTTAGTGTCACTAAGTTAAAGAGGATTTCTGAGGTTAATGCCAGGTTACGAAAACTAGAATTGAGTAAGGTATGGGGCGGGCCGGTGACCAGCCCAGGGCAAGGCA
>CAKKPF010000138.1 GCA_919901575.1 Candidatus Brocadiaceae bacterium | reverse complement strand
TATCCTGTAAGTTGTATATCAAATCATGTTTAATTTTAATCTCCGGCTCTTTTACAGGGCCAATTGTTCCTATCTTTGCAAACAGGTTTCTCAAATCTGTCTCTCCTTCTACTTCCAGTCTGTTCTGCCGGCCCTTAAGGCGTATGTTTGACTGTGCGTTTCCAGCAACCTCAATATCTTCGGGCAGCAGTCCGCCAATTTCGCTCATTAGTTTTGTAATGTCTAAATTCAGGAATATCTTAAAATTTAGCTTTTTTGTATTTTTAAAATCTGTTGCCATGCCTGCAAGGAATAATTCTGCAAAGTTTGATTCGATGCCAATTTTGTGAACTGTAATTACATCATTGTCCATGTCTATATCTGCCTTTTGCGTCAGCCTGATACCTGGCTGTCGTATAGGGTTATCACCAAACGGTCCGCCTGAGATGTACAGGTTTGTTACTTCTGTATTACCATCTATACTTATCAACTTTTCAAGTTGCCCCTCAGCCGTAATCTTTGAAGAGATCATCCCCTCTATCTGCATGCCTTTAGGCAAACCCAGCATTCCTGCAAGTTTTTTGGTAAGTTCTTTCAGGTCTACGTTCATGACGAAGTCAAGACCGGTGCCGCCTTCACCCATAAACCTCGCCATATCAAAATCTGCTGCTATCTGAGTAAAACCGGTTTTCATGTTAAATGTGCCTCTGGCATTGCCGGGGCTAATTTTTCCGTCTTTTGCCAATGAAACGTTTAAGGAGATATCCGCATGTTCTATTTCATCTCTTGATTCGATATCAAATGCGCTCCTGAGCTCAATTGGCTTGCCAAGAGAGTCAATGTTTAAAGTGGTATTTAAATCCCTTATGATTGTCTCTTCCTGCAATTGGTGGTCAATGAACGTGAATTTCCCGTTACTTACTTTTGCTTTTATTTTGATATCAGATAAAAGTGCCGGAATAACCAGTGGGTTGTACTCCGGTATCTCAACTGATTTTTTGACTATACCAGGGACAGATTCCCCAACTATTTCAGGTGCGGGTACTGGTTCTACAGGTTTGCCTATGTCTGCATAATTGAACGCACCGTCCCTGTCTTTCTGTAAAAAAATCTCGGGACTGTCAATTATCATATCATTTATTCTAATTTGTCTTTTTATTAACGGAAAGAAATCAATATCAATGAGTATCCTCTTTACCTTAACAAACGTATCACCGGGAAGGCCCTCTCTCTCTTTAATATGAATGTTTTTAATGTCAAGGCCGCTTGACCAGCTCATGTGTATACCATCAATCTGTACTTTACGGTTCAGGCTTGCTTCCAGGTTGTTTATGATTATGTTTTGTGCAATGCCTGAGGATACGATAGCGGGAATTAATAACACTATTATGGCAAGAGCTCCGATTACACCGCCGATGGATATGCCGACTATCATCGGCCATCTTCTTTTTCGTGTATTTACAGTTCCGGGTTCTGTGTTTTGGTCTGGCATATTTCTTTAGATTTACTGGAAATAGTTAATGAAGATTAATTTATAAGAAGTGTCTCTATACAGGCTTACATGTGTTGTAGTTTATTTTAGTAGATAGGCAATGTCAAGGTAATTTCGATGTTTTATTTTATTTGCTTTTCTAAATTGATGGGGTTAAATTTGTGTTTAGTAATTTCATTTTGGACGCAGATGCCTGTCCAACGTGCCTTTTGGCGGAAACGCAGATTATAAGAAGAGAAAATAAATGCCGGATATAAATGAAAGAAAGTCTATTACGAGGGAATTGATAGAAATTATTAAGGATTCAGGCGTAATAAATCAATTTGATATCAAACCAGAAGATATCCGCATAGGCGTATTTTATACTGGCGTTGTCTTAAGCAGCGGGCATGCGGGCATGTCATACACGCCTGTTCAGGAAATACCGGAGGCGGTGTGTTGTCCGCGATCACATGCCAAGATGCCTGCCGCAGGAGAACTGCTTAATTTTCAAATCACAGACCTGATGGATTATGCCCTCGATGATAATGCCCTTAAAGCGGCTGTTGGCATGGCGACATTAAATGCGCTTTCTGCAATCTTGCTTGCAGAAGACGCTTGCAGGTACAAACCCTCAGCTTACGGCAATGCCCTTGATCTGGTAGAGATTACGAGCGAAGATACCGTTGCAATGGTGGGCGCCTTTCCGCCATTTATAAAAAGAATCCAGGAAATTACAAAAAACCTTTTTGTGATTGATAAGAACCCGAAGGTTGTCGGTAAGGGCGATACAATTAAAATAGAATCAGCAGACCGCCTGGAGGAAATAATACCTCAGGCAAATATTATTGTTATTACGGGTGTTACTCTTGTAAATCACACACTTGGCCCCATACTGGAACTTGCTGAAAGAGCAACCGAGATTGTAGTAGTAGGACCCACTGCCAGTGTTTACCCTGAACCTCTTTTCAAAAGAGGTGTGACCGTCCTGGGCGGCGTAAGAATTACAGATGCAGCCAGGATGATACATCTAATTGGTGAGGCGGGTTCCGGCTATGACTTTTTTGAAAATTGTGCCGAAAAGGTAATAATGCGTAACGAGGCAATTTAGTTTAATAGGACACAGATTCAGTCCAGGAGATTCAGAATCTCCAATGGTCTTCTGATTAATACCTTTGCCCCGTTTTCCCGCAATTCTTTAGCGGATCGAAAACCCCAAAGCGCTCCTACAGGGAACATGCCCGATGCAATAGCGGTCTTTATGTCAATCTCTGTGTCTCCAAGATAAAGGAAATCTGACGGTACAATGTTCAGTTGCTTAGCTATTTCCAATGCGCCTGCCGGGTCCGGTTTCTTGGGGACGTCATCACGCTGTCCGAAGACCACATCGAAGTTCCAATCAGGCAGGAAGCCTTTCATGCACTGTTTTGTATATTCGTGTGGCTTGTTAGAGAGTACGGCCATCTTCAGTCTGCGGGCGGTGAGTGTATCCAGCAGCTCCGGAATCCCGTCATAAGGCCTTGTCTTCACGTTCCAATTTCGGCCATAATCCTCCAGGAATGCATCAAGGCATGGGTGGATAATAGTATCTATTCGTTTATCTTCAGGTAGTGAGCGAATAATAAGATTAAGTGCGCCGTCACCTGCAAACCGGCTGTAGGTATCCATATTGTGAGCAGGAAATCCGTTTTGTTCCAAAACGCGGTTTACGGCATCACCTATATCTTCTATTGTGTCAAGAAGCGTCCCATCAAGGTCAAAGAGTACGGCTTTATATGACATAGACGTCCTTTCAAGAAAGCAGTTTTATATTCTAATCTTTTACTTTAACCAGTAATTTTACACACTCCAGGAATAATATTGTAGTATAATTGTAAATTAAATTGATACATCACCTTTTTCACTGAAAGAATTTCATCAAATCCGTAGCGGAAGGCTTCGGCCTTCCATAGGAGTAACGAAGCTGTACTAAAAGTATGGATCAAGAAATGACTGAATCCCTGAAAGTATTGACACTGGAACCCTATTATGGCGGCAGCCACAAGGCATTTCTGGAAGGTTGGATGCAGTATAGCCGCCACGAATGGACACTCTTAAGCCTGCCGCCCTGGAAATGGAAGTGGCGCATGCGCCATTCTGCCATAACCCTGTCCAGTCAAACAGCCGTGAGAGTAAAGGCAGGTAAAAAATGGGATATCATTTTTTGTTCTGACATGCTTAATCTGGCAGAGTATCTTGGCCTGGTGCCTCAGTCCATACAAAAGCTTCCATCCGTTGTTTATTTTCACGAAAACCAATTGACTTACCCTGTGGCGCATCCACAGGAATTCGATTTCCATTATGTACTGACGAATCTAATAACCGCCCTGGCTGCCACAGAGGTATGGTTCAACTCATCATACCACCAGAATATTTTCTTAGACGAACTGCAGGGCTTCCTGAAACGTATGCCTGATTTCCAGCCGTTAGAAGCAGTTGAAGACATTCGGCGCAAATCCCTCGTCAGGTATCCCGGCATCCACCAGTTTCCAAAAAGGGGAGAAAGAGTCCCAGGTCCCATGCGCATTGTCTGGGCGGCAAGGTGGGAACATGATAAAAACCCTGAACTCTTTTTCGAGTCACTGCGGATTTTGAAAGCAAGGAAAATCGAATTCAGGATAAGTGTTATCGGAGAGCAATTCAGACAGGTTCCTGATGTCTTTAACTCTGCGAAACAGGAGTTTTCGGATTATATAGATCGTTGGGAATATCAGCAGAAGCGCCATGACTACGAAGCTGCCCTATTAGAGGCTGACGTTTTTGTGTCTACTGCGGGTCATGAGTTTTTTGGTATCAGTGTTCTTGAGGGAGCATCGGCGGGAGCATTCCCCCTGGTTCCTGAAAAACTGGCTTACCCGGAAACACTGGAGCTGGATGCCGGTAACGAAGACTTTTATTTTAAAGGCGGAGCAGATCAATTGGCAGAACGTCTGGTTCAATTGTCTGAGAAAATTCGGAACAACAACCTGTGGAGTGGCGACCCTGACCGTGCAATCCGCATCGTTGAGAAATTCTTCTGGAAGACAAAGGCCAGATTACTTGATCAGGAATTGATCAGGATACTTGAACGTAATTAGGTTTTTGTTGTGCAACCGATACTGTAAATTTACTTTTATCATCAGAAAGAAGCTTTTGATTTGTAGTAAATTTTGTTTAGTCTATCAGGATTAATTGTGTTCTCGCTATACCCTCACTTATTAATAATGAATTTCTTTTATAAACTTTTTCGGTATTTTATCTATAATATGATTTACAACAAATTCTTTGTTATTGAATTTTACTCGCCTTAACCATCCTTCTTCATCAAATAGCTCTTCAAGTTTTGCGTATGTAAATTGAGCATGAACATTAGGACTAACAACTAAAAGATTTTTCAAATGATCGCCTAAATCAGGTTTTATGTGATGAATTTCAAAGTAAGGGTTGCCGGTTTCCATTAAAAATCCAAATCCAGAAATCTGGCACTTGCCATTGTAGATCTCGGATAAAATTATTCTGAGAGAGACAGGAACACCCTCTTTTGTTTTGCTTAATTTTGGCTTGTTATATTTTCTTTTTTCAAATCCCTTTTTTGAAAGTCTATAAAATTCACTGAGTAATGTCTGCTTAAAATTGAAATTTGCGATCGTTGAAATCTGTTCAAGCTTTAAACCGACTTCTACTTCATCTTCAGATTTATCCAGTTCTTCTTCAATTCTTATGATCTTGTTTTCAAACTGTTTTTCTGTAAATATTCGGTATCTGTCTTTGTCAAGAATCTGAATTACAAGTTCATCATCATTTTTAATCTGTAATCTTTCATAAAGCCTTTTCATTCCGCCTATTCTGCATTCTCTGCTACTGCTTGTATATGGAGTAAAGTTTTTCGCAGTAGCTTTACTATTATCCCCATAAGCCATATATATTTTGGTTTTGTGCTTTGGGAAATAATCAATTAAAGAAACTGGAATGGCCAATAAACCTTTATCGATTCGGCTTTGTGTAATCTTAATTGTTTTGTAGTTAAAAGGTAATTTACTTTCAATAGTTTTCATATCCGCCATTGGGTACTTGTTCTTTCTTTTTACTGCTTCTAAAATCTATTCCGGATTATATGCCCAGGTTGGGACGCCAAATATGCCTTTTGAATTTATTACTTTTTCGAAACGTCCATCACCATCATTATCAATAATTATATAATCTACGGGCTTTTTAGTATCACTGTCTATTCCATATGAATATATTTTGTCACCGACTGACAGTACCTGAATCCGGCCTCCATCGTTTGTAATAAATATTCTCAGTCTCGTTTCTTTGTCCGGGTTTTCTTTGTTAACATTTATATTTTTGTCAAAGACCATCTTCAAATTACTTATATCGGGAACTTTGCATATGTCTAATTCCTTTGTCAGTTGATCAATCCATTTTATTGTGTCGGAATGGTCAGGCCTTTGTTCGGCGCTTTTAAGAAAATATCTTAATGCCCTGGACAATTCGTTATTTTTATAATATGCCATCCCCAAATAGTATTGAACTGCAGGTTCATCTGGCTCTAATTCAAGGGAGCGAACGTATGCGGCAATAGCATCTTTAAATCTTTCTTTATTTTTATAGGCCAGTCCTAAACTGCTGTAAAAGATATAACTTTTATTATTCTCTTTGTCTTTATAAGGTTCGAGCAGGGATATAACTTCATCCGGATTCTCATTTGGATTTAACTCCATGGAAAGAAACGCCAATGCCTCATACTCAAAATCATTAATTTCTTTTTCCTCAGTATTGTCGGCTTCAGCCCGCGCCTGCCCGAAAGATATTGTCGGGCAGGTGGACAGGCAAAAAAACAGCATGATTGATAATGTAAGAATGAGAATTATTTTCATTTTATTATTCCACCACATTAGCCCTGATCACGTTTACGCTCATGTATCTCAGCATCTCAGGGTCTTCAACAGGGCCTATTCCAGACTGCACAATAGTTGACTTCCCGGGAGAGATGATACCACTGACATCTTTGATGACCTCAAGCACCTTGCCCTGTGAGTCCGGGTAACGTATCAGTACATTTACGTCACGAACAGGTACCGGAGTAGGGTTGGTAATCCTGACAATAACAAATCGTTCCTTGTTCAGGCTAGCGCTTGTATTCAAGTGTCTGTCTGGATTCCCAGGCATGTCCAGCTTCACAAACGATTGTGCAGCCTGTCTGCCCGGTTCAGAATTGGAAGAGGCAGCATCTTTATAATATTGCAGGGCCTCCTGCCGATTCCCGCTCGCCAGGGACATATTACCCAGGGCATTCAGGGCCGTTGCGGTAGGAAGCAATTTTGTGCTTCTCTCCAGATCGTTACGAGCCCCCTTCTGATCTCCAAGCTTCTGTTTGTTTAACCCACGCTGGAGATAGAAATAGAAAAATTCACTGTTAAGTTCCACTGCCCTGTCATAGTTTGTTAAGGCCTTCTGGTATTGTTGCTGCTTCATGTACACATCTCCGATTAAGGCATGGAATCGCCCTTCATTGGGTTCATTTTGAATTGCCTGTTGAGCGAGAACCAACGCTTCTTTAGTCTCCCCTTCGTCAAGTGATTTACTCCCCGTGTCGAGCGCCTCGTAAGCATCCTTAGTTTTCTTAAGGTGTGCAATCTTATCCTGATAACGTTGAACTCCCAGCTCGCCTGATTCCGGCAGGGTCCTGGCTGTAGCGCGATTTGCTTCAACACGTTCCTGCGATGGCGGATGGCTGGCAAAGAGACCGGATAACCAGTCAGTATCCCTGTCTTTGGATAACCGTACAAATACTTCCTGCAGGCTAATGGCTGCCCCTGGATCATAACCAGCGAGTGACATGTATTTCATTCCATAGAAGTCAGACTCATGTTCGGCATTGCGTCCATATTTCTGGTTAATCAGTGTCGCTGCAGTTTCGGCGCCGCGTACGGCAATATCCTCATAATTGCTTCCCCTTGCAGCGATACCGGCCATTGCAACTGCACCCTGCAACAGTATCCCACGTTCCAATCCCTGTGCCCCGTGTCGAGCTGCGGCATGTACAATCTCATGTCCTAATACTGCAGCCAGTTCGGCCTCGCTGTTCAGTTCTGTCAATAATCCACGGTTAACGGCTATCTTTCCACCCGGCAAGGCCCAGGCATTGGGCACAGAGTTGTTAATGACTACAAATTCATAAGGCAGCTTGCGGTCACTGACTGCGGCCAATCTCTGCCCAACATCATTCACATATTTAGTCAGCGCCTGGTCAAGCACATAGTCACCACCCTGCATCTGACGGCTGGGCATGTACTGTTGGCTGCCTATCTGTAGTTCTTGAGATCCTGTTACCAATCCGAGCTGCTTTTTGCCGGTAACCGGATTGACCGCACATCCATACAGAGTAACCGAACATAGCGCAAGTAAAATGAATAGTTTTCTCATTACGGATTTATACCTCTAAAAAAGATTAAAAGCCTAATGACACCAATATGATTCCATTTTGCTTAAATGCAGGTAAGGTTTTCTATCAGATTTAAATCATTACTATCGAGTTCAAAATCTCTCACCAGCAGATCTTCTTTCATATGCCCCTCACTTCTTGTACCTGTAAGTGGGATCATTCCCGCCTGCATGGAAAACCGGAATACCACCTGTTCAGGAGATCTCCCCAACTCTCTGGCAATTTTCTGCACACCGGGATTTTGTAAAACAAAAGGATTTGCCGTCAGCAATGAAAACCCTTCATAGATAATATGATTGGCACTGCAGAAAACCCTCACCGCCCGATCCCAGCCACTGGACGCAAAGCATCGGTTTTGAACAACCATAGGCTTGATTCTCGCTTTTTTGGTCAAGAGCTGCAACTGTACAATATTTACATTGCTGATGCCAATGAATCTGGCTTTCCCTGATTTGTAGAGGTCTTCAATGGCGCTCCATACCTCCCAATCCTCATTCCCCAGGCCTGGTTGAGAATATGGGCCATGCAGGAGATAGGAATCCAAATAATCCGTATGAAGGTTCTTTAAAGAACCCTCAAAGGATTGTTTCACTTGTGTGCTGAGGTCAGCAGAAGGATCATAGGGAATTCTATGGTCATGCCCATCGGCTGGAGTGAATTTGGACTGAACAAACAATTCCTCGCGATCTATCCCCTCACCGGCCAACTTTAATAAGGCTTCACCCACAAGGTGTTCCTGATAGTGTCTGGGCTGGTTCGCTGTATCGATGCCGGAGAATCCGGAGGAAACAGCCGTATTTACCAGTTTCGCAGTAGCATCTTTCTTCCATGCGGTACCATAGATAAATGAAGGGAATTCTTCACTATTATCTGCACTCATCCTTTCACCTTCCTTCTTCTTGTTTACCCGACGATTTTTCCCGCCCGAACGTACCGTTATGTACCCGCCAGAATGATTGTCGGGCTGGCGGGCAGGTTGGCGGGCCTGCCCGAATAGGTACAGGCGGGCCTCTCGATTATCACTTATTATTGATTTATCTTTTCATGCTCCTCATAGAGAATATCCTCTTCGTTTCTTATCCTGTTGCGAAAAGCTGCAACAAGGCTTTCAAACTCTTTCGGGAACTCACTACAAATAACTCCTTCAGAACATTTATCAAAGAATTCCATCACAACTCTTGAGACGTTCTCCATGTCCGTTGCAAATAAATCTAATATTTCCTCCAGTTTCTTATTATGCTCTGCTTCTTTTCTGAGAAAAGGATAAAGTAGTTCATCCTCTTTCTTGAGATGTGCAAGCAAACCTTCTCTTGCTGACATGAGCTTAGCCTGTCCTTCTCTCGAAAGAATACCAAGTTCCTTAACTTCTTTGAGTGTGGCAATGATTTCCGAATGTTCCCTCTTAAATTCTTCAATCAGCGCTGACATTTCCTCCTCCTCTCCTTATTGGCCTCTTGTGATTTCACATACTTAATAATCAAACATCACATATTTTTTTTCTACAAGATAGTTTAATATGGCCCTTGTTGATTCCTCAGCCGATAGCTTTGATGAATCAATCGTTAACTCAGGATTATGTGGTTCTTCATAGGGAGCGGAAATGCCCGTGAAATCCTTAACCTCACCTGAGCGAGCCTTTTTGTATAGTCCTTTTGTATCACGCTCTTCACAAACTTCAACAGAACACTTAACATAGACCTCTATAAACTTACCATCGTTAAGCAGTTTCCTGACAGCATCCCTGTCTTTTCTATATGGCGAGATAAAGGCTGTTATTGTTATTATGTTTGCATCCGTAAACAGCTTTGCAACTTCACCAATCCGGCGAATATTCTCAGTGCGGTCTTCAGGTGAAAAGCCAAGGTTTTTATTCAGGCCATGACGTATGTTGTCACCATCGAGTATGTATGCATGATGTTTGTTCTCAATGAGGACATGTTCAAGCTCAACGGCAATCGTTGACTTTCCTGAACCTGACAGGCCAGTAAGCCATATGGTTACACCTTTCTGGTTTAGCAACTTTACCCTGTCTTCCTTTGTAATCTTGCCATGATGCCATTTGATGTTAGTTGCTTTTTGTTCTGCCATTTCATCTCCTCTCTAAATACCAGAGAATTAATTTTCTATTTCTTCAAACAAAAAAAGACCTTTAAATTAAAAACATCCTTTATTGTGTATTATTATCTTGAAAGAAGTATATACGAAGAAGCGCTTTTCAGGGAATTATCCACTGCGATAGAAGCAATTGTATTCCCAATCTGGAATCATGGCAAGTAGATTTTGAAGATACAACAAACGAAACTGTTTTCTATTGATATTTGTTTAACACTATAGTAGTTTTTAAGCTGTGACATATAGCACAAAACAAATAACGATACTGCTTAATAAAGAAAAGAGTACATTGTTGAACTTATTTCTAAACTGAAATAAATATGAAAAGAAGAAAAACCATAATAATGGGCGCTGCGGGGAGAGACTTCCACAATTTCAATGTCTTTTTTAAAGATAACGAAGATTATGAAGTTGTAGCCTTCACAGCAACCCAAATCCCCAACATCGCTGACAGAAAATATTCGTCTGAACTTGCCGGCAAGTTATACCCTGACGGTATTCCCATTTACGATGAAAAAGAGCTAACGGGACTTATCAAGAATTACAAGGTTGATGAAGTGATCTTTTCCTACAGCGATGTGTCCCACGAATACGTTATGCATAAGGCCAGTGAAGTACAGGCTGCCGGCGCCAGTTTTGTTATTATGGGCGCCGAACAAACTATGCTCAAAAGCAAATTACCCGTGATTGCAGTCTGTGCGGTCAGGACCGGATGCGGAAAGAGCGCTGCTACAAGAAGGATATGTCAAATATTAAAAGAAGCAGGGAGAAAGGTTGTTGTCATCCGCCATCCCATGCCTTATGGAGATTTGGTAAAACAAAATGTACAGCGCTTTGAAACTTATGATGACCTTGCCTTGCACGATTGCACTATTGAAGAAATGGAGGAATATGAACCTCATATTGAACAGGGCACAGTCGTTTACGCAGGTGTTGATTACGAAGCCGTATTAAGAAAGGCGGAGGACGAAGCCGACATAATCGTATGGGATGGAGGTAACAATGATTTACCATTTTATAAACCTGACGTCCATGTAACTCTTGTAGACCCCCATAGACCGGGACATGAAGTAACATTTTATCCCGGTGAAACTAACCTGATACTTGCAGACATTGTAATTATAAGTAAAGAAGAATTTGCTGATGTTGAAAACATCATCAAGGTTAAAGACAATATAAAGAAAACAAATCCAACGGCGTCTATTGTTGATGCATCTTTGCATATTACGGTTGAAAATTTGGAAATTATAAAGGGCCGTAAAGTTCTTGCCGTGGAAGATGGGCCAACGGTAACCCATGGCGGCATGACTTACGGCGCTGCAGTCATGGCAGCCCGAAAATATGGTTCTTCCATACTTGTTGACCCAAGACCTTTTGCAGTTGGCAGTATAAAAGAGACATTCAAAAAGTACCCTGGTATTGATAATCTTCTCCCTGCCATGGGTTATGGCCGGAAACAAATCCGCGAACTTGAAGAAACTATTAATCGAACAGATTGTGATGCGGTTATCATCGGCACCCCAATAGATTTAGGTAAAATAATCAAGATAAACAAACCCATTGTGAGAGCAAAGTATGAACTTCAGGAGATAAGTAAACCGGGTTTAAGAGATATTATAACCGGCCTTATAAGACTATATTAAAACCTTGTATAGAAATATTTTAACCAATTTTGGCGAAGCCCCGCTAAGCGTGGCGAAGCTGAGCTTAGCTCTGCAAAAAATTTAAGAATTTAGGAATTCCTTAATCCCTACATCTTTACTAATACCAACCGACGGCTAAAGTACTTTGGAGACTATAAAAGTGTGCCATAGCACACTTTCGCACTGCCACACTTTTGTGACGTGGCACAGTTTTTATCCTATTTGATTTCCTTTCTCCCACTGCAAAATACAACAAAAAAGATGCTTAAATAATAACATAACCCCTGAATTAGAAGTAAGTTATACATTATAATACTTAATATATATTAAAAAAATTTGCTTCCAGTTTCCTATGGTACATATTTTGTTAATAGAATTAATACGAAAAAGAAATCCTCTAATATTACTAACGTATAACTGAGAAAATGGGTCACCATTTAACCGTTACAACTTTTAACGATAAATATGAAGAGCCTGAAAGATAGTTGACAAACAGGAAAATACTCCCTATATAGAGCATTCCTACTATGTTTGGAAATTAAAAACTGTATGTATGGACAAAAAAATACCGAATTCGCACCAAATGTTTTATAATCACCTAATAAAATGTTGCCAACCTGTTTTAAATTTTCATGACAAATCATAAAGGTTGAGAAGGAGGTGTATAATGGGAACTGATAACGAAAAAAACAGTGGTAATGTCAAAGAAGCTGAAACAAGGAAATTTTACGACGTCCATTGTCATGCATTTAACTGGAGCCATCTAAACGTTGTACTTTTTCTAAAACGTCCCGAAATTAAAGGATTACTTGCAGCAGGCCCTATTATAAGCCTCTATAATCTTTTTGTGCCGGAGACAATGAGAAGATTTAGAAACTTATTATCACTTATGGAAAATGATATAGGCAGCTATTTTCTTTTAACAGAATACTTCTTAAAAAACAAAGATCCTAAAGTCGTTTCTTCAAACAATACGTTTACCATTGACAATGTAACATTTAATAAGATTGTCCTGACTCCTTTGATAATGGATTATGGTTATAAGAACATGGAACAAAAAGACATTTTTTATAACAGGCCGCCCAGAAAACCAATTAGAGAACAGGTTATTGATGTGTTTAATGGTATCAAAACTTATTGTGAGAATGAACTAGTTCTAAAGGGTGACAGATTGGAGTATAGCCCAGACGTTAAGGACAACAAACTCTTTGAAATCTACCCTTTTTTAGGACTCAACACAAAAAATTACAAACCTGAACAGTTAGAAGAAATGTTAAAGAAATATTTTAAAGATTATGACGGCTGCCAGCAATCTCTGTACGAAAATATGGGTAAATTTAATGGAGATATTGAAGGTATCGGCAGCAATTTTTTTGCCGGTATTAAGGTTTATCCACCTCTTGGCTTTGATCCATGGCCAGATGATAGCGATGAAAGGGAAAAAGTCGAAATCTTATATGATTGCTGTGTTAAAAAATGTATACCAATAACAACACACTGTAGTGATGGCGGATTTAAAGTCAAAGAAGAAAAAAACGCTGATAATTATACAGCGCCGGGATTGCAATGGAAAAAAGTCCTGAAAGAATACTCTGAACTTAAAATCAATTTTGGACACTTTGGATATCAAAGTAAACTTTTATGGCTTTTCCCACGAACACAGTGGAGAGATTCAATAATTGAGCTGATGTCAAAATACCCGAATGTATATGCAGATTTTTCATGCCTTTCACTTAGCGATAAAGAATGTAAATATCTTGAAGATCTACTAAAAGAGAAAAAGAGCGCCAATCCTGAGTTGGAGAGTCGAATTCTTTTTGGATCGGATTTCCTGATCAGCCTTATTTGGACAAACTCCTATAATGAATATTTGAGTAATTTTAAAAGCACAAAATATTTAAAATCTCACAAAGAGAATTTCTGCTCTAAAAATCCTGAGAAATTCTTGTTTAACTGAAAAAACTCTGAATAATCGTTAATAAAGTAAAGTATGGATAGGTCTTGTTGTCTTTCATTTTCAACATTATTATGATAATTGCTCAATCATAATATCTTAAAAGAGAGAAAAGGATATGATTTAAATGAAGATTTCCAAATAGAAATTCAGTTTCTTTCGTGCCAACTATTTACTTAAAGGGGAGGGGAGAGTTGAGTAATATAATAGTTTCAAAACTGTCCAGGAGGCGTATTCGTAACCGGAAGCGCATTCTCATAGTTAATTGCTACTTCGACTATACCCGACTGTCTGTTCCCCGTCCTTTCAAGACGCCGCAGGCTATGGCGCCTGTTTATCTTGCGGGCGCTTTCTCAGACGAGCTTTGTGATATACGCATGTACAACGAGCAGTATAGCGGACCCCTTGAGGATGAGCATCTCCTCTCCTGGCCGGATATGCTGGTCATGACAGGTCTAACATCAGCATTTGATAGAATGTTGCATCTTACCGCCTATGCACGCACGAAAAACGCAAACGTCATTGTTGTTGCCGGAGGCTCTCCTGTCCGTGCAATTCCCAATTACTCTCGACGATTCTTTGATTACGCCTGTTGCGGCGACATAGAAGAAATGAACGAAGTTATTGCAGATGCCTTCGGTAAAGACTACGTTGCACGGGAGATGTTGCCAAGGTACGACCTGGCCTACTGGACTCAGTCACGAAGAATCGGGTACGCTGAAACCAGTAGAAATTGCAACTTTCGCTGCCCTTTTTGTGTATTGACGGGTGAAGGGGCCAGATATCAAAAATACGACATTGATTATATACGAAAACAATTCATTGCCATGGGAAAGAAGAGGCATATTATCTTCCTTGACAATAATTTTTATGGCAACGACAGAAAGTTCTTCCTGGAACGACTGGAACTCATCAAGGAAATGAGGAATGCAGGTTTCTTTCACGATTGGGCTGCATTAGTCACTAATGATTTTTTCTATAATGACGAAAACCTGAAGCTGGTTCATGATGCCGGCTGTTTCGGGCTTTTCACAGGAATTGAAGCCTTTGACACAAAATGGCTCCAAAAGAACAAGGCGCAAAATATACGCTTCCCGCAAGTAGAACTAATCCGCAAAAGCCTGGATGCCGGTGTTGTTTTTCACTACGGGCTCATTCTGGACGTCACCACACGTAGAATCAGTGAGCTTCGTCAGGAACTAGATTTCATCACAGGTACGCCGGAGATTACCCTCCCTGGTTATTTAGTACAACCTATCCCAATCCTGGGCACACCTCTTTTTAATGAGAGCCTGGCCAAAGGTAATATTCTTCCCGAGACAAAGTTGCGAGATCTGGACAGCGCTACACTGGCGCTGCGGCCATTGGATCCCATCGACGAAGTAGCTGACTTTTTACGCAACATTCATAGTTTTTCCGGCTATCGGTTGCGCGTGTTGAAGCATTCACTGGGTTTCTATAAGCGGTATAGATCAAAGCTTTCTAACTTTAAGATGCTGGTTGCCCTGAACAGCAGTTTACTGCTATGCGCGGAGAGACTTGTAACCTCCTGCGGCTGGATTAGCTCTCAACGCAAACGAACCAGGCAGCATACATATATTAGTACAAGAGAACCACTTGACGACACTTACAAACCGGCATTTCGTGTGGACTCGCGTTATGAAGACTATTTCAAGCCCACAATGGTTACTGATAAAGCCGGTTATCTGGCGGAGGATCTCGCTGAAGATCTGCTTGTTACTCAAAAAGTTGCCCGGATAAATAAATAACCTTTGCACTTGAGTTTAATAGGGCTATATATCTAAAATATTTTACGGTATATTATTCCCCGTTAATTACATTTTGTATCACCTGTAACTTATCTAAATGAAGATAGCAAGAAAAGAGGGCAAATAAATGCAGATTCTTTTCAAGGCTTTATTAAAGTTTTTTGTAATCTCAATTCTGTTATTGAACCTCATGCTGTTTACACAGGGAAATTCATTTGCTCAGAATGAAAAAACAGGACTTGAAGACATGTTCGCAATCTTTACGGAAGAGCAGATAGTTGTCAGCGCCTTAAAAAGGCCCAGGCCTGTTTCGAGATCTCCGGCAATAATGAGTGTGATTACTGCCAAACAAATAAAACAGATGGGTTTCAGGACGTTAACGGAAGTTTTAGACACAGTACCTGGTTTTGATATTTCCTTGTCCGAAACAGGAGAAAGAGAGATTGCCGTGAGAGGCATCCTGGATACTAACTCACAAAAAGTAAAGGTATTGATAGATGGACATTCCATTAATGATGTATGGAGCGGAGGGATTTCCTGGAATTATGATGACCTCGTCGTTGAGAATATAAAGAGAATTGAGATTATCAGAGGTCCCGGTTCCGCCCTGTACGGCCAGAATGCATTCCTTACGGTTATTAATGTCATAACAAAGGATACGGATGATATTGACGGCTTTCAGTTGACAACGAGTGGCGGGGCTTTTGATACTCAGAATTATAACATGTTGTTCGGTAAAGAGTACGGAGACCTGGCGGTTTCCGGATTTTTTGATTATTTCGATACGGAAGGTCATAGCGAAAAGGTTGAACAAGACGTTCTTTTCCCGGCTGCTTTCTCTAAAAGCCCTGGAAGGTCTCACAACAGGAAGGAAAAGACAGACCTGAATTTAAAGCTGTCCTACAATAACCTGGAAATCAACGGTAAATATACGAAGAAAAGGAGAAAAGATTATATAGGCGTTGGATATGCCCTTGGTGATGATTCGATAATAAGAAGCACTTACATGTTTACCGAACTTATTTACAAATTAGCCCTGGGAGAGAAACTAGATATAATACCCAGGGTGTATTATGACCAGTTTAACTATGACCCTTTTCTCGAGCAGCGTCCTGATGGTTTTACATCCGGGGCAGCAGTCTACCCTGACGGTTTGCAGGGACAAGTAAGACATAAACAAAGGACTATTGGCTTTGAAAATCAATTCAATTACAACTTGTTTGAAGGAAATGCATTGACATTTGGATTCCAATATGAGTGGATACACCAGCACGATATAAAATCAACCGAGTTCACCTTTAATCCCGTAACAAATGCGCCACTCGCTTCTCCTCAGGATTTTTCAAAAGACCTTCCATTTACCAGAAAGGCAACGAGACAGATAATGGCTTTCTATCTCCAGGATGAGTGGAATATTACAAAGGATGTTGATTTAACGGTTGGTGTGAGGCATGACCAGTTTCCGAGATTTGGCGGCACAACCAATCCAAGGGGCGGCCTGATATGGAGATTTATAGAAGATGCGCATCTGAAACTCCTTTTTGCAACCGCCTTCAGAGCGCCGAATTTCCAAGAGCTGTACCTCACAAATAACGGCGCAAGGGCAGGTGATCCCAACCTTGATCCGGAAAAGATAAATACATACGAGATTGGCGTAGGTTATAATTTCACCAAACACATAAGGGGTAACATAAATTACTTTTTCAACCGAATAAGAGACAGGATTATCTTAGACAAAGCACAAACCCCTGACAAATTTGCAAACAGCGGGGGAGCAAGGGTACTGGGAGTTGAGGCTGAACTAAAAGCAGACTATGGAAATGACAATTACGCCTTTGCCAATTATACTTTTCAAAAGGCTGAAGAAACAAGGAATAGAAACCGGCTGCCTGATGTCCCTGTACATAAAGCAAATCTTGGTGTAAATGTAGGATTCTGGAAGTATGCCAATGCCAATGTAAATACCTTCATAAGCGGGCCAAGGCCGAGGGAATATGGCGATACCAGACGGGACATGCCCTCTTATGCACTCGTAAATCTTACGCTTATAGGAAGAAAATTCATGGACAATTTTGAGATTAAAGGCTCAGTCTCTAATCTTTTTAATAAAGGATATGATGACCCCGCACCAGTAGATACAGTCCCTACCGATTTCCCTCAACAGGGAAGGTCCTTCATTGTTGAATTGCAATACCAATATTGATTGACTATTAGAGACTATTCAATAAATGCAAATTTTATACTGTGATCACAAGGCTTATTTTCCCTGTCGTGTTATATCCAAAGATTACCTTGCCTCAGAAAGTGTGCCATGGCACAAGTATAGCACGGCAAAAGTGTGCCATGGCACACTTTTGTATAACTATCCAAAAGCATAAATAATAAAAAGATAGATCATAGTTACGTAAGCTCCCATTTGTTGGCAACTTAGAGAATTATGGGTTTTGTCAGAAAACAATTATTTTTTTCCTCCTTTTGGCATGTCTTTCGTCATATATATTCAGTTTAACTTTTGACTATAGTAAGGTCATTTATTGTTGAGTTACGTTACGAGTCTTGATTAATGATTAATAAAATCCGTATATATTCTGTTTTCATTATTATTCTCTGGACGCTCTTCCACAGCGCTTACTGTGCTCATGCTGAAAAGACAGCAGTGGTGATTAAGAGTCAGGACCTCTTTGCATATAACGAAGTTGTAAAAGGATTCCAGGATGAATGTATTCGAAACAGTATCACAATAAAAGCCGTTTATGATCTGAATGGCAAGATGAAGAACGGACAGAAGACAGTACATAAGATCATGAATGAAAAACCGGATATTATCTTGACAATAGGAGTTTTGGCTACAACCATAGCGAAGGAGAAGGTCGAGGATATCCCTATAGTTTTCTGTATGGTAATTAACCATGAAAGATTTCAACTCTCCGGACCTAACATAACGGGTATTGCCACCGAAATCTCGATAGAAGAACAACTGAAAGGGTTTCAAACCATTTTATATCCACTTAAGAATATAGGCGTAATTTATGATCCTTCTAAAACAGGGAACATTATCGCAAACGCTGAAAAAAAGGTGGAGGATATAGGAATAAATTTAGTTAAATATGAGATTAATTCTTCAGAAGAAGTACCTGAAGCCATAGAAGGTCTAACCGGCAGAATTGATGCCCTGTGGTTATTACCTGATAGCACAGTGGTAACCAAGAAATCTTTTGATCTTATTAAATCCACAGCGCTCGGAAAAAAGATCCCTTTGCTCTGTACATCAGATGTTTTTGTGAAAGCAGGAGCCTTAGCTGCTGTGTTTTCAGATTATAAATTCGTTGGAAGACAAGCCGCTCAATTAGCCGGAGAAATACTAAGTCAGACATATCCCGGCTCACTCGGCATAGTCAATCCGGACAGCTTTAAATTAGCAGTAAATGCTGACACAGCAGAGGAACTCGGAATAGAATTAGAGGCAGTTCTAGGAGAACCACACATAGTTGTATATCCATAAACTATTCAATATTGGAAAATAAAATGTTTAAGATTGGAATAAGATTCAAATTTATTTTGTTCACCAGCCTGCTGATTGCAATCATAGGCGCTTCCAGCAGCTGGTTTTTCTTCACCCAAACCAAGAAACAACTTGAAGAAGAGCTAAAGAAACGCGGTTATTCCTTAATATCTCAACTTGCACAGGATGAGGAGGTCAAAGACTCCATGAGCGTTGCTCAAAAGACATTTTTTGAAGAACCGATCAGAAGGTTACGAAGTATTGACATTGAACGGGAATTGGCATATTGGCGTGTACTGCTGGTTTCGGATGAAGTTCTGGTTGAAGAAAAGGAAACATGGATTAAGACAGAAATTGAAAAGATACCCGCACACAGGAATATTGAGGATATTACTGAGCTTGTTTTTAATATTCTCTTTACAGACAACGGTGAGCAATTTTATAATTTTGTTGTCCCAATTTATGAAAAACGTACAATAGCTGACGAAGAATTTGCTGCACAAATTTTTGGTATAGATGAGGATAATAATGAGAACGACCGGAAACTCCTGGGGATCATTCAGATCGGTTTAACCCCTGAACGGATTAATAAAAAAATGCAGACAATTTTGTGGACCAGCAGCCTGCCATTGGGATTTGTAATTGTATTAGTCGGTATAGGGGTTTCATATTTTATCGCAAACGGTATCGTAAAACCTGTTGAATATCTTGTAAAAATAACTGATAAGGTGGCATCAGGAGACCTGAGCCAGAAAGTTGAAATAAGTTCAAAGGATGAAATAGGATTGCTTGCGTCCAGATTTAATCAGATGACAAAAGGCTTAAAACAACTCATGGATGAAAAAGAAGGCGTCATGATTGAACTAAAAGATTTGAACAAGAAGCTATCATCAATTAATGATGAGTTAGTGCAGAGAAACGAGCAGTTGAAAGACACACAAGAACAATTAGTAAGGACAGAGAAATTAGCCGCTGTAGGCACATTAGCTTCCGGAGTAAGCCATGAGTTAAGAAATCCACTGAGCGCTATAAAGAATGCAGTTTTTCTTTTGAAAAGGAAATTATCCAGGAAAGTAATGCCGGACATAGACGAAAAGGTCATACAATTTCTTGATATTATGGATAAGGAAATTGACAGGAGCACCAGGATTATTAATGACCTTTTAGGATTCACGCGCGTTGCCAAACCCACAAGGATTATATCCGACATTAGAATAGTTATTAATGAAGCGCTGTCGAGATTAAAGATAGCTGATAACATAAAACTATCCAAAGACCTTCAATCCGATTTACCCATGGTAACAATAGACGCAAATCAAATTGGCCAGGTACTTATAAACCTGATTGAAAACGCATGTCAGGCAATGAAGGATGGCGGAAAATTGCAAATCAGTACGAGAAAATCAAAGACTTTTGCGGAAATTGAAATAGCCGATTCCGGATGTGGTATTCCTGAAAAAGAGATTAATAAAATATTCGATCCGCTCTTTACAACAAAACCCAAGGGTATAGGGATGGGTCTGGCCGTATGCCATGGAATAATTGATAAACATAACGGAACTATCGAGGTGAAAAGCCGGGAAGGCAAAGGCACAAATATGATTGTAAAACTGCCGCTAGAGGATAAAGATGCAAGAACGGGCTAACATATTAGTAGTTGATGATGAACAAGGAATAAGAATAACCCTGGCCGGAATCCTGGAGGATGAGGGATACAATGTTGTGGTGGCGGAGGATGGCTACAAAGGGATAGCGGCGGCGGAAAAAACGAAATTCAAAATTGCATTCATAGACATGAAAATGCCTGGAATTAACGGCATAGAGACATTTAAAAGAATCAAGAAGATCAGTCCTGATACTATTATATTTTTTATGACCGCTTTTATTGCTGAAGACCTTTTGAAGGAAGCTATAAAATTGGAAACACAAGCAATACTTTATAAGCCACTGGACATAGACTTAGTCCTGAAAGTTATAAAAAAAGATATGACAAAGACTAATATTCTTGTAGTTGATGATGACTTTTCCATCCGCGAAACGCTAAAAGGGATACTGGAAGACAAGGGATACATGGTTTCTTCTGCTGAAGACGGACTTACCGCAATAGAAATGGTTAGAAAGATACACTTTGATATTATGTTTGTTGATGTAGTAATGCCGGGGATAGACGGTTTTCAAACGCTTGGCGAGATCAAAAAAATCAGCCCAGGGACAAACGTTATAATAATGACAGGGTACGATATAGAACATCTTGTTGAGAGGGCAACCTCTCTTGGAGCTTACAGATGTATACCTAAGCCTATAGACGATATGGACAAATTATTACAAATTTTACAGGCTATAAAGGAAGATACAATACGATCCGATATTCTTGTGGTTGATGATGAATTCTCTTCTCGTGAAACACTAAAGGGAGTTTTGGAAGACAAGGGATACAAGGTTTCTACCGCTGGAGACGGTTTTACAGCGATAAAAATGGTAGGGAACACACATTTTGATATGGCGCTTATTGATGTCCTAATGCCGGGGATAGATGGGTTTCAAACGCTTAGCGAGATCAAAAAGATTGATCCGGAAATAAAGGCAATAATGATGACAGGTCATGACGTAGAACATTTTGTCGAAAAAGCCATCTCACTGGGAGCCTTTGCATATTTATCCAAACCCATTGATATGGTTGAACTATTACAACTGACATTTAGCGCTATAAAAGAATAAAAGAAGATAAAGTTAAAAGGATATATAAATATTGAGGGATTCAAGAATTGAGGAATTGGGGAAATCCCTTAATCCCTAAATTTAATTTTTTTAGGACTAAGACATGGATGTTAATTCCTATAAACAAGACAAACCAAAAGTTATGGTAGTAGATGATGATGAATCGATTCTTAAAACTACCGGACTTATACTGGAAGAGGAAGGTTATCAGGTCGAACCATGTTCAACCGGAAAGGAGGCAATAGATAAATTAAACAAAGATATCAATGCTGTGGTTTTAGACATAAATATGCCGGACTTAACGGGACTGCAAGTATTTAAAAGAATCAAGGCAAAAAATCCGTATGTACCTATAATTTTTCATACAGGTACTATTGTAAGACAGGAGGAAAGAAGGGGCTTAAGGAGACAATTCAGGCCGCATGCTTATGTCCAAAAGGGAGGAGACCCTGAGCAACTCCTGGATACGGTAGTAAGCGCTGTAGAATCTTATGGAAATATCCTTAGAAATGTTAAAATTAGCGAAGAACTTTATAGAGAACTCAAAAAAAGCTCGGACATTATAAAGACAAACATAGAAGGCACCATCCATGCCATGGCATTGACTGTG
>CAKKPF010000137.1 GCA_919901575.1 Candidatus Brocadiaceae bacterium | reverse complement strand
CCAATAGTTTTGTAAGTGATAACAACGGTGGAGCTACATTTATGTATGACATTGTAATCAATTATGCATTACCACAAGTAGACAAATTAAGCCTCGGAGCTAACTGGGATTGGGGTCAGATTGAAGACTTTGTTGCCCATGATGTCGATGGAAATGCTGTTATAGACATTAATGAGGGTTTAAGCACTGCTCAATGGTGGTCTGTTGGATTATACGCCAAGTATGATTACACAGATGCGCAACAGGGAGCTCTCAGATACGAGTATTTTGATGACACTGACGGCGCAAGGGCCTTTGGCTATTCGATATGGGATATAACCTACACACAAAATATGAAGGTAAGAGAGAATCTCATGCTTAGACCGGAAATCAGGTATATTAAACATAATGCACCTGATGTTCACGAACCTATGGTAGGAGACAGAGGTAACACGGCTGATAGTGAATTCATATTTACTTTTGGTACTGAATACGTATTCTAATATTTAAATAAGTAGTTACCCCTCGGCAAAAATCGCCGAGGGATTATGTTTTATTTTGTAGTAGATAGTATGCTGCGCAAAGCTGAGCTTAGCCCTGCAAATTGAAATTTGTGTAGAAACCCAGGTCAAAACAATTCCTCCCCCGTTTTGCCCTGGGTTTTTGTGTTTATGGACCGGCTTTTTTGACGAGATAACAGGATTTGAAAAAGAATCAAGCCGCCTGAGGCGCCCCTCGGAGTAACTTCAAGGTCCGACGCAGTCGGGAGGCATGAAGCGAGAAACAGAGAAAACAAATGACCAAGGGCACAGAGGAAAAGCAAAAAAACTATAGCCTCTATTTAAAATACTTAATGGCCAGGTAACAAGTCTAACGCCATTTTTTGTTGACTAAACCTGTGCGGTAAGAGTGCCTTTATGCTGTTTCTCTGTAAGGGCCAGTTCGAAAAGGCAATTAGCTGCCTTAGCCACCTTTTCTGCCCCACCCGGCAGAAAATATATTTCACCGCAACCATTACACACCCACGCCTTTAATCCTGAAAGTCGAATCTTGACCCCTTCCCTTTCAAATTCCTGAGAGATTAGTTTTTTCTCTAAGCTATCGCCACATTCTGAACAGGGTTTTTCCATTAATCCTTTTTCTTTTTTCATTACATCTTTCCTCTTTGGGTAGAGCTAACCCACCATGGTTTTTGAGGTATGTAGGCAGTAACTATATCTATTAAATCAGACCTTGAGTATTCACAAACAACATGTAGAGAAGAAATTGCAGCCTTTTTAAAATGAAATCTGCCTAAAATAAGACACCGACAATCATCAGGGTAATTTTCTATAATCCTGCTCTCACCTGTAACAGCTTCAATAATATTTGCCTCATAAAAACCTTCTGCTATCATGTGGCGAATAGCATGAATCCTTACCCTATATTTCCCGGATACTACAAGCCGTTTAATCCTTTCAAGTAGAACATTCTCTTGGGACATTTTCATCAATAGTATTCTAACATATTCGACTTTGCAAGGGGAAAATGCGTCTAAATGTGTCTAGGTGTCATATAGATAATAGGGATTATATTTTATGTGTTTAATGGATGGTATGCTGCGCAAAGCTGAGCTTAGCTCTGCAAATTGAAATTTGTGTAGAAGCCCAGGACAAAACAATTCCTCCCCCGTTTTGCCCTGGGTTTTTGTGTTTATGGATTCCCCCTTTGAGAGTTCAAACATCCCCCTATCCCCCTTTGAAGGGGGACTAAGGGGGATGTACTAACAATCTCACCTATCTTATTTCCCGTAGTTTCTCAGTTCTTCCGTTGTCTTAAATGTAATCTGTTTTTCCCCGTGCGATTGGGCAAGGGACTTAAGTTCCTCAAATGCCGAAAAGAGGTTGCGACTCATTGCAGAGATTTGTTCGAAGTCGAGGAGTCCCATTCCCCAGAGAAAGGTAAAGCACCTTTTCCTGAGACCCGCACTCAGTTCGGGATAGCATTCCTCTATCTCCCTTTCCCTTGCTTCCTGAGTGTCATAGGAGGGCTTTCCACTCTTTACAAGACGGCTGTCAATATACACGTTCCACAGGTATTTGTATCTCCTGAATGCACCGGTACCTTCGCGGGGTATAAGACTATCTTTGTACTTAAACTTCTCGTCTAACTGGTCTGCCACATGCATGAGTTCATGCCTGATCCGGCCCTCGATATTATCTAATGAATCCACTATCTCCAACTCCAGTGATTTGTTATCTTCGCTGAGATAGTTCATGTCTATGGGAGAGTCTGAAGGGGGATGTTTAATTGTTATTTGTTCCAGTTTTTTATCAATACCCAACTCCCTGACAACGTCCTCAATCATCTTACATATCTGTTTACTATTTTCAAAACCTTCAACAATATTAATCATAGATATACGCCTTTCTATAAGTTTTATCCTGCTTTCACGTGGGGGAAAATATTGCTTTTTAAGTCACGACAATATTATTAAAACGGTCATGTAAATTCAACTTTTTTATCTAAATGAAAAATTAAACAGGACGCACCCGCCAAACTATCCGTCGGGCAGGGATTATCGCAGATGTACACAGATAAAAAAGAATTAAAGCATTGAGGGATTAAGGGATCGAAGAAGTAACGAATGACTAATGACAGCGAAGCCGTACGACAAATTACTTGCCGACATCTTTGATATTTTCAATATTTATCAGTGTTGTCCGGTTAAGTTTTTGCATGCGTGGCTTTTGTCATACCCGAATGCCTTTATCGGGTATCTAAAT
>CAKKPF010000136.1 GCA_919901575.1 Candidatus Brocadiaceae bacterium | reverse complement strand
GGAGATTGCCGATGACGGTGAATGGCCCATATGTGTGGAGCTATGATGGAACCACCTCGTACGGTTATAACAACACGAGTAGTGAGATGGGCCATCTCTATTACACAGAGCTGGGGAATCTTGGGTACTACGATACTTCCGGATCAGGACCGCAATCTGGATGGGGCCTAAATAATACCGGAGACTTTCAGAATTTAATTTCTTCTGTTTACTGGTCTGGTACGGAGTATGCTACTGATACCCTCTACGCCTGGACCTTCGTCTTCTACAACGGCTACCAGGACACGTTCTATAAGCTCAACGACTTCTACGCGCTGGCAGTTCGTTCCGGTGATGTTGCCGCCGCCACATCTGTCCCTGAACCCACGACTGTCGCTCTACTCGGAATCGGCCTTGCGGGGATGGCGGTCTATGGCGTAAGAAGAAGGCGGCAACGCAGGTAATTTGATGATTTGAGTTATTTGGTCATTTAGCAGGGGGGAAATTTCCCACCTGCATTCCTCTTTTTTTGTTTTTAAGTTTTTTTTGTAATTGTTCAAAATCAAGTGAAATTAAGTATCCTTCCTTTCGGCCCGCCCGGCCTAGCCGTTAGCCAGCCCCCGTCCGTACCGGCACGGGCGGGCGACAAGGCCGTTCTGGCGGGGACTGGAAGGATTCCAGTGCTAAAGCCTGGAATCTCCGCCTAGTCGGATCTGCCTTTGGCATGACCTGCGAAAGTCCAGTTCCGACTTGCCCTGGTTAGGCGTTAATACCCTTCCTATTTTCATTTCTGCTTGAATGGTAAGCTTCTTTATTATATCATACCTCATTATTGTCTATTAGTTCATTTTTGAACTGCAAAAACAAGAAGTTAGCGAGTGAAAGGAGCTAAGTTCTATGAACTTTGGAGAGGTTGCCATAATAGGGACAGGTTTGATAGGCGGCTCAATAGGTCTTGGCCTGAAGGAAAGAGCTTTGGCAAGGTCAATTATTGGCGTCGGACACCGTAGGGCCACAATAAATGAGGCGCTTAGGATCAAGGCCATAGATGAAGGTACAACCAAAGTTGAGAAAGCCGTAAAAAAGGCAGATATTATAATATTGGCAACCTCTGTAGACCTTATACCACTTCTTGCAAAAAAAGTAATTCCATTGATGAAAAAGTCTGCGATTCTTACTGATGTGGGAAGCACTAAGAGTTATATCGTTTCTCAAGTAAACAAAGAGATAAAGGGTAGATATGATGGAAACAGACCGAACTTCATTGGCGCACATCCTCTTGCAGGTTCAGAGCAAAGGGGCATAGAGTCAGCAAGGCCAGACCTTTTTGAAGGTAGTGTTTGCGTGCTGACACCGACAAGCCTTAATTCAAAGAAATGCATAACAAAGTTATCAAATATGTGGAAGGCATTGGGCGCTGAAATAAGTATTATGACTCCTTCTAAACATGATGAGATTGTGGCATTTGTTAGTCATTTGCCTCATTTAGTTGCTTCCGGGCTTGCGAGCGTGGTTGATGAGAAACATTGGAAGTTTGCAGCCAGCGGATTAAGGGATACTACAAGGGTTGCTTCAGGAGACCCGGAGCTATGGTTGGGTATCTGCAAACAGAATAAGGCGAGAATAATTGAAGCGCTGAGATGTTTTTCTGAAGAAGTTCAGCATACATTAAATGACCTGGAGCAGGGAAACGACAATAAGATATTGAAGAGATTGAAAAAGGCAAAAACAGTACGTGATAAGAAAGTATGGAAACAAGAATAGAGGTTTTTACTAAAGAAGTATTCCCAGATGCTCTCGTACGTAATAATATATTAGGAGAAAATTATGATATGTGATAACTGTGGAAAAGAAGATGCAACTATCCGTCGCATAACACGTAGCTATGGTAAAGAGGATAAATTGCTGGTCATTGTAAATGTTCCGGTTGTTACCTGCTCACACTGTGGAGAGAGCTATCTTACTGCCGAGACATTACATGAAGTTGAACGGATTAAACTTCACCGTAACAACTTTGCGAGGAAGCGTTCTGTTGCAGTAGCCGACTTTGCATAAGACCTTTTTGAATTAAGATTCATGGTCAATTCTTTACAGGCTGTCCGAGAATAGGAATTTTGGCAGAATTTTATCAGTAATTGAGCTTGGCTGTAGAAAAACGTATTTGAACTGTAAACCATTTCCCACATTTTATTGAGTAGATACAAAGTATGGTAACAAGGATAGAGGTATTTACTAAGACAAATTTCCCGGATGCCATCGGAAATGAAGTAGCCTCAGAGATTGCAAATATCGGAATTACATTTGTGGATGAAATCCGTACGGTACAGGTGTACTTAATAGATGGGAACTTGTCTAAAGAAGACATCAAACGTATTTGCAGTGAACTATTAATTGATGGGTTGACGCAGGATTACGTATGTATTAATGGTTTATCAGAGCGATCTGCTGACATTCAGACAGGAAAAATGAAGTTTGGTCAAAAAGGACGTAAAGATAATGCTGTTTATACGATTGAGGTGGCCCGTAAACGGGGTGTTATGGATCCGGTGGAATCTACTGTGATTAAGGGAATTAGAGATTTAGGCCTGAGCGCAAAATCTGTCAAGACGGCAAAGAGGTTTCTGTTGGCCGGTTCACTTACAATTGAGCAGGTTGAAACTATTGCTGATAAGGTGCTTGCCAATAAAATTATAGAAGATGTTTTCATAAACAAAGATAATCTATTTTATGAAGACAAAAACGACACGATAGATTATGTCTTTCATAGAAATACGCTTGAGATATTGAATGCAGACGATGAACAGCTTCTGTTGATTAGCCAGATGGGGCAGTTGTATTTAAACCTTCAGGAGATGAAGGCCGTTCAGGAGTATTTTGCCACGTTTGGCAGGAATCCTACCGACGTTGAACTGGAAACAATTGCTCAGACGTGGTCTGAACATTGTATGCATAAAACATTCAGGGGAATAATAGATTATGATGGAAAGCTTATTGATAATCTTCTGGCTAATACGGTAATGAAAGTAACTTCAGAATTGAATAAACCGTGGTGCGTTTCTGTATTTAAGGATAATGCCGGTATAGTTGAGTTTGACGAAAATTATAATATTTGTTTCAAGGTTGAAACGCACAATCATCCATCGGCAATCGAACCTTATGGCGGGGCAAATACGGGAATTGGGGGCGTCATCAGGGACACTTTAGGCACAGGCCTGGGCGCTAAACCAATTTTAAACACAGATGTTTTTTGCTTCGGGCCTCTGGATATGCGTCAGGAAATGATTCCGGAAGGAGTTCTTCATCCAAAAAGGATATTTAAAGGTGTGGTTGCCGGCGTCAGGGATTATGGCAACCGTATGGGGATACCTACGGCAAATGGAGCTATATTCTTCGATGAAAGATACACGGGTAATCCGCTTGTTTATTGCGGAAATGTAGGATTGATTCCAAAGGATAAGTGTAAAAAGGTATCACACGAGGGTGACTTGATCTTGCTTGTGGGCGGCAGAACCGGAAGAGATGGTATCCACGGGGCAACGTTTTCGTCTGTAGAATTAACCCACCAATCCGAGGTAGTATCCGGAGGCGCGGTGCAGATTGGCGATCCAATAATGGAAAAGAAGGTTACGGACGCACTATTAATGGCACGTGATAGAGGTTTGTATAATAATATTACTGATTGCGGCGCTGGGGGCCTTTCATCTGCTGTGGGTGAGATGGGAGAAGAACTTGGGGCTGTTGTTGATCTTGAAAAAGTACCTCTTAAATATGATGGGCTGTCTTATTCTGAGATTTGGATTTCTGAGGCTCAGGAAAGAATGGTACTTTCTGTTCCGCCGGGAAATATGGAAGAAATCAGGGAAGTTTTTGAACGGGAAGATGTAGAAGTTACATTTATTGGAAAGTTTACGGGAGATAAAAGATTACGTTTAAGATATAAGGGTGAGGATGTTGCTGATATAGAGATGGCATTTTTACATGACGGGTTGCCCGGGATGACACGTAAGGCGACATGGCGTTCGCCATCTCATAAAGATCCGGCGATAAATGAAAAGAAAGATTATGGCGAAGATTTGAAAAAGATTCTGTCTTCATGGAATGTTTGTAGTAAAGAGTGGGTAATCCGGCAATATGACCATGAAGTACAGGGTGGAAGTGTTATGAAGCCGCTACAGGGAGTAAATAATGATGGCCCGGGTGATGCATGCATAATCAGGCCGGTTTTAAACTCCAACAAAGGAATAATCGTGTCGAATGGTATGAATCCCAAATACGGAGATATAGACCCTTACTATATGGCGGCTTCAGCAATTGATGAGGCCTTAAGACAAATAGTGTCCGTGGGTGGTAGTCTGGAAAGGGTTGCCCTTCTTGACAACTTCAGTTGGGGGAATACCAGTAAACCTGAATGTTTGGGCGGCCTTGTCCGGGCGGCAAAGGGGTGTTACGACACAGCATTATATTATGAAACTCCATTCATATCGGGTAAGGATAGTCTGAATAATGAGTTTAAATCTGGCGATAAAACTATTTCCATACCACCTACTCTATTGATTTCAGCTATATGTATAATGCCGGACGTTACTAAAGCAATTTCCATGGATGTCAAATCTCCAGATAATCTGATTTATATTTTAGGTATGACAAAAAATGAACTTGGAGGTTCGCATTATTACTATATACATGGTTTTATAGGCAATTCAGTTCCAAAAGTAGACACAGGGATTGGAAAGAAAACGATGGATTTGCTGGCAAGTGCTACAGAAAAAGGTTTAGTCAGGTCGTGTCATGATTGTTCGGAGGGAGGGCTTGCAGTTGCGGCGGCAGAGATGAGTTTTGCAGGCGGATATGGAATGGAACTCGATTTATCTCAAGTACCGGTTGAAGAAGGGGTTGACAGGGACGATGTAATTCTTTTTGCGGAGTCTAATTCACGATTCATTGTTGAAGTGCAGCCAGAGAAACATCAAGAATTTGAGAAGACAATTAGTGGTATTCCATATGGTTGTATAGGAAAAGTTTTGGATGATGATATTTTTACCATTCTATCACAAAACGGAGAAAAGGTGATTTCAGAAAAAATTTCCGATCTTAAAGAGGCATGGCAGGCAACCCTGAGATTGTAATATGGAACTATGACGATAAAAGCGGAAACACTTAATAATAAACCCAAGGCAATAATCCTTCGCACAGCGGGAACCAATTGTGATTATGAGACGAAGTATGCCCTTGAAAAAGCCGGCGCCGATGTTGATTTAGTACATGTAAATCAATTAGTTAAAGATAAAGGGCTTTTAGGTTCTTATCACATTTTTGTTTTACCGGGCGGATTTACATATGGAGATGACATTGCCGCAGGAAAGGTTTTGGCAAACCAACTCAGGCACCATTTATTGGATGAGCTTATGCAGTTTGTTGACGATGGCAAATTGGTTATAGGAATATGCAATGGGTTTCAGGTTTTAATAAAAATGGGATTATTACCCGGCATAAACGGGACTCATTCCTCTTTAAATGGATATAGGCAGGAATTTACTCTAACTTATAATGATTCCAGCAAATTTGAAGACAGGTGGGTATATTTAAAGTCGTTTTCAAATAAGTCTGTTTTTGTAGATAAAGATTGTTTATTATATGTCCCGATAGCACATGCAGAGGGAAAGTTTGTGGCAGGGAAGGAGGGAGAGTTAAAGGCTCTTGGTAAATCAGGACAAATAATATTTAAATATGCCGATAAAGATGGTAATATAGCAAATTATCCATGGAATCCTAACGGTTCCATGGATAATATAGCCGGAATCTGTGATTCAACAGGAAGAGTGCTTGGTATGATGCCGCATCCTGAGCGTTACATAGAGCCGACGCAGCATCCGAGATGGACCCGGGAAGGGCTAAAGTCAGAAGGCGATGGGCTTGCCATTTTCAGAAATGCGGTTAATTATATAGCGGGGATTCTGTAACTTGATACCCCACATTACTATCTTGAAATTCTTATAAATTGGGGGGATATTTAAAATTTTCAATATGAATAAAAAAACGTAAGGTTCAATCTACAGAGCTAAGCCAAAGCTGAGCTTAGCTTAGTCAGCTTTGCCTGCCAGACTTCGCCCGCCCGCCAGCCCGACAAAGTCATTCTGGCGGGTGCAGAGTCGGACGGGTCATTCAGGTGAGCAGGATTGAACCGGCAAGAAATACTTGTGATTTTATAAATAATGAAGCCACGAATAAAGAAGAAAGGATAGGGAAAATAGTACAAGTAACGGTGGAAGTATGTAACCCTGGAAATCCTGAACGACGCTGGGAAGGATTGTTTTTGGTGGATACCGGTTCCATCGATTGCATGGTTCCTGCAAATCATCTAAAGAGTATAGGGATTGAACCTCGTGGAAAACGAACTTACGAACTTGCTGATGGTACTGAACAGGCCATGGATGTAGGGGTTGCTCAAATTGAATTTATGGGTGAATGCGTTGGGGCAACAGTCATTTTTGGAAAGGACGAAGTTGAACCAATTTTAGGTGTGACAGCTTTAGAATCCGTTGGTATTGAAGTGGATCCTCAAAATAAGAGACTTAAGCGACTGCCCGCTGTAAGGCTGAAGTAGAGTAAATTTACTTCTAAAACCCTGTATGGCGTTAATTTCATTAAGGAGGAGATGTGGTAGAAAAAACCATAGATTTAAGGACTGTGAGGAAAATTGTTTCAGAATATGGCAATGACCATGATTCTAACCTGATAGCAATTTTGCAGCAAACGCAGGGTGAATATGGATATTTACCGAAACAGGCATTAAAAGAGGTATCAAGATTAATGGATGTTCCGTTGACAAGGATATTTGGCATTGTCACGTTTTATTCACAATTTACTTTTATACCTCGCGGTAGACATGCAATAAAAATTTGTACCGGTACCGCATGTCATGTAAAGGGTGTGAATGAAGTCAAACAAAAGGTAAAGGAGCAATTAAACGTAGTCGAAGGAGAGACGACGGCAGATTATCAATTTACTTTGGAAACAGTAGCTTGCATAGGAACATGCTTTCTTGCACCGGTAATGATGGTAGATGATAGATATTATGGCAAGCTGACTACTGATACTGTGATGGATATTGTTGACAGGTATTCAGGTGATAATGCTTAGGAGATAAAATGCTGAAAAGTTTGAAGTCGTATGATGACCTGGTTTCTATGAGAAAGTCTCATGATAAAAAGCACAAACGGGATACGGTTAAAGTATCTATCTGTATGACCGGCTGTCGTGCCTTGGGCGCTGAAGAGGTATACGATGAATTTAGAAAGCAGATTAAGAAACAAAAACTGCAAGACAAGGTTGAGGTCATAGAGACCGGCTGCCAGGGACTATGCGCAAGGGCGCCTGTGATGACTATTGAACCTCCCGGAGTTTTTTATGGCAGGGTTACAGTTGATATTATTCCGGATATTATTTCCAGTACAGTTTTAAAGGGTGATGTTATAAGTAAACTTTGTTATGCAGAAGCCGGTAAAAAAATACCTTATTTAAAGGACATCCCTTTTTATAGTAAACAAAAAAAGATTGTTCTTAGAAACTGTGGAGTAATTGATCCGAATAATATAGAACAATATATAGCCAGAAAAGGATATGAGGCTTTTGCAAAGGCTCTCTTTGACCTTGAACCGGAATATATAATTAATGAGATTACAAATTCAGGTTTGAGGGGGCGTGGCGGCGCCGGGTTCCCAACGGGGCTTAAGTGGGAATTTTGCAGGAAGGCGAAAGGCGATATTAAATATGTAATATGCAATGCTGATGAAGGTGATCCCGGGGCATTTATGGATAGAGCAGTATTGGAAGGTGATCCTCATGCAGTAATCGAGGGGATGCTTATTGCCGCACGCGCAATTGGTTCGGAAAGAGGTTTTGTCTACGTTCGGGCTGAATATCCAATTGCAGTTGACCATCTTAAGAATGCGATTTCACAAGCCAGGGAACTTAATTTACTTGGAAACAATATCCTTGGGTCTGGATTTAACTTTGATCTGGAGATTAAAATGGGGGCAGGCGCTTTTGTTTGCGGTGAAGAGACAGCCTTAATTGCTTCAATCGAAGGTAAAAGGGGAATGCCGCGTCCGCGTCCTCCTTTTCCTGCGAATTCCGGATTGTGGGATAAACCAACTAATATTAATAATGTAGAGACGTTCGCTAATATACCGGTGATTATTTCTGAGGGTTCGGAATGGTATAAACAGCTTGGCACGAAAAATGGCACGGGAACTAAAATATTTGCACTGGCGGGAAAGGTAAAAAATACAGGATTGGTCGAGGTTCCGATGGGCACAACTTTACGTGAGATTATATTTGACATAGGAGGCGGCATACCTGGCCGTCGTGAATTTAAGGCGGCGCAGATGGGAGGTCCTTCAGGTGGTTGTGTGCCTGCAGAACACCTGGATTTACCAATTGATTATGAAACGGTAAAGGAAGTTGGCGCTATTATGGGATCCGGAGGTCTAATTGTTATGGACAGCGATACGTCAATGGTTGATATTTCAAGATATTTTATGGAATTTGTACAAGATGAGTCTTGCGGTAAATGCGTGCCTTGCAGAGTCGGAACAAAAAAGATGCTGGATATATTGACAAGAATAACCGAAGGGAATGGATGCAGAAGTGATATAGAAGATTTGAAAGAAATGGCTGATGTTACAAAAACCGCATCTTTATGTGGACTTGGGCAAACTGCGCCAAATCCCGTGTTATCTACGATCAGGTATTTTATGAACGAATACGAAGATCTTTTGAAAACAGGTAGTTAGGTTTGTTATTTTAATTTTAATATGAATTCGTAGCATTTTACAAATGAAGACCATCGTAGTTGCTGGAACTGCAAGTAGAGTAGGTAAGACTACTGTCGCATCGTATATCTTAAGGATGCTGTCAAATCGTACATTTTCTTTTAACGAGGAAGAAATAGTTGATACGAAATATAGACGTATATTCCAACATGCAGGTAATACTTCTTGTGAAACAATAGGAAGTTCGCTTGACTTATGTCATTATAAGAAGCTCTGGAGCGCCTTAAAAATTACAATAAGGCACGAAGGTTCTTGTCCCAGACATACAGAATGTGATACGTGTGATGATGGGTATGAACCTTTTAAGATTTTAACAAGCGATGACATTATAAGGGAAAAAGGAAAAGACACTGATCGGTTGTCAACTGCAGGCGCTTGTAAAGTGGTTTGGTTGCAATCTGACTCGGATGTGGAGAAGATTGGTATCGAAGCAGCGCTGGCCTGTTTTGACAAAGAACATAATCTGGTGATTGAAGGCAATAGTTTTCTTCGCGTTCATGATGCGAATGTAGCGGTTCTGGTTGCATCTCCCTCGGTAGAAAAAATAAAGAGGTCTGCAGAACTGTTGCTCAATAAAATAGATTTTGTTGTTATTAACGTACATAAACGTCATACGCCTAAAGAGATTGAAGAATGTAAAGAGAGAATGATTGCTCTTGGATGCGATGTGCCCTTTTACGTAGTTAACCCCTGTTCGGAAGAGGACTATTCCAATCAGTCATTTATTGACAGAATTCAGGATATCTTATCCAAATCATAATTTTAAAAGGTAGGAGCCAACTCCTGTTGGCGATTTCGCCGTCAGGAGACGGCTCCTACCGGCTTGCTAAATCAATAAATCGGCAAATTGCCAATTATAAACTGAATGGCCATCCAGGAATTGTCACAAAAGAAATGGATTCTCCCGCCTTTGAATATAGATCTTCAAACGAAGATTTCTGATTCACTTCGTATTTCTCCAGTATTATCACAAATGTTGATTAATAGAGGTCTTGCCGATGTAGCATCTGCCAGGACTTTTCTGCAATCAGATTTGTCTTTGCTTAGTGATCCAATGCTGCTGCCTGATATCGAAAAATCGAGTAAGAGGATTATAGATGCATTAAGTAAAGGCGAGAAAATCACTGTGTACGGTGATTATGATGTTGATGGTATTTCTGCTACTGCATTGATGGTACAGTGCCTTGAGACTCTTTCCCGATTATACTGGAATCAGAAATCTACAATCGATTATTACATACCGGACCGTTTAGATGAAGGCTATGGTTTAAGCATAGAGGCAATCGGGATGCTATGCGAAACCGGCACAAAGGTTATTATCACGGTTGATTGTGGTGTTAACTCTTTTGAGGAAGCTAAATTTGCCAGGGGAAAAGGGATTGATCTCATAATTACCGACCATCACGAACCATGTGGCGAACTGCCGGAGGCTGGAGGAGGGGAACGGTGTCAAAGTGGTTGCGATAGCGCTTTCGGGTTGATTAATCCGAAACTGGCCGCTTCAAAATATCCATTCAGGGAGCTTTCAGGAGTTGGAGTTGCCTTCATGCTTGCCTGGGCGCTGGGACAAAGCGCTTCAACCAGTGCTGATCATTTGTCTGTGCGTGCTGGTCGGACAGGTAACAAGAAAGTTGCAAATGAGTTTAAAGATTTTCTTATGAATGCGATGGGATTAGTAGCATTAGGTACAATTGCAGATGTAGTTCCCTTAAAGCAGGAAAACAGGATATTGGCAAAATATGGCCTTCGCTCTCTGCAGCATTCTGATAATCCGGGAATTAATGCATTAAAAGAAGTTGCAGGGCTTAAGGATAAAAAGATTTATTCACATCATGTCGGGTTCTGTTTAGGGCCGAGAATCAACGCTGCCGGCAGAGTGGGAAATGCAAAAAATGGTGTTGAAATGTTGACTGCGAAGCGTGAAGAAACAGCAAGGGAGATCGCCTTATATTTAGAAGGTGAAAATAAAAAAAGGCAGAAAATACAAAGCGATATATTGGAATCTGCAAGAAAGAAAATATTAAATGATGTAGATTTCAACTCTGATATGGCAATTATAATATCCGATGACAACTGGCATCAGGGGGTGATAGGGGTTGTGGCTTCAAGGCTGGCATCTGAATTTTACAGGCCGGTCATTATAATTGCGATTGATGGTGAAGTAGGGCATGGCTCTGCGCGGTCTATTCCTAATTTTCATTTACACAATGCGTTAGTAGAATGTCAGGAATTTTTCACAGACAGGAAGTTGCTTATTTCATTCGGAGGTCATGCACAAGCCGCCGGATTGAGAATATTGAAAAAAGATATTTCAGAGTTTAAGAGGATATTTAATACTATTTCAATAGGGCAGATGGAAAAAGAAGATTTAATACCTGTACAAAATATTGATATTGAAGTTAAGTTGTCATCAATTTCAAGGTCTTTGTTAGAAGAATTAAAATGCTTGTTGCCTCATGGAGAAGGCAACCCTGTTCCTGTTTTTGCCACCAGAGATATAAGTATAGTTGGTCAGATACGTCGTTTTGGCGTTAATGGTAAACATTTGGGTTTCTATGTGCGGCAGGGAGACGTGTCATTCAAGGCAGTTGCATTTGGTATGGGGGATAAGATTGAGGCGCTTAAGGGAAATAACGGAAATTATTCCATTGCTTATGTTCTCAGGCATCCGTTCCAGAACGAAACAAATAACTTGTCTAACTATAATGGTGTGATGTACAGAGAAAATGTAGAGATTGAAATAAAAGATATTTCTACTTGAAAACGAAGTAACGTTCTATTAAGATAACACACTAATCTAAAAAGTGGAAAACTTGAGCTTACAAAGCGTTTTATTAATACAACTATGGATATTTGGCCTGGGACTCGTTGTTGGAAGCTTCTTAAACGTATGTATTTATAGAATACCCGAAGGAATCTCAATAGTATGGCCGGCTTCTAAATGCATTTATTGCAGTAAGCATATAGTGTGGTATGATAATATTCCAGTTTTAAGCTATCTCTTTCTAAGGGGTAAATGCAGGCATTGTCAGAGTAAGATATCGGTTCAATACCCAATAGTAGAGGCCATAACAGGTCTTGTTTTTTTGCTTCTATTTCATAGTGTGTTAATGTTAAGTGGTGATCTGATATGTGCTTATATCTTATACATAATCTTTTGCTGTCTTCTTATTGTTGGCTCTTTCATAGATATGAGACTTCATATTATACCAAATGAAATTACGTATACCGGGTTGGTTTTGGCGCTTATAGCCGCTCTTTTGTGTACGGGGTTTCATAATTTGAACAGCTCATTAGGGTATTTTGATAATAGCGCTAACCAATGGATAGCTTCTTTACTGGTATCGTTGAAAGGAATACTGGTTTCGGGAGGATTGATTTTTCTATGTGGTGTTTTTGGTAAGTTAGTATTTAAAAAAGATGCAATGGGTTTTGGCGATGTGAAACTTATGGGTGTGATAGGGGGATTTCTAGGGTGGAAGCTTGCCGTTGCAACATTCTTTTTAGCCCCTTTCTTTGGGTTATTGTTTGGCATGCCTAGGCTTATTTTAAAAAGGGGTAATGTGATTCCTTACGGTCCATTTTTATCGCTGGCAGCTTTTATATGTTTATTATTTAAAGATTATTTTGTTGGGATTTTTGATGAATATTTAGATGTATATTTACACATTTTCTCTTAATTTATTAACATAAACCAAAAAAATTGCTTAACTTAGGCAAAAGTCTTTCTAACTTTTAGGAATTGGATTTTAGAGAATGGAGGTGTTTATGAGGTTTAAATCAGGTTTTATAAGGTGTCTCTTTTTGTCATTGATGGTTCTTTTTGTTGGATGTGCAGAACTGAAAAGTCTTCGGCAAGAAAAAATATCAATGTCTCAAAGAATAGAAGAGTTGCAAGGGGAAAGAGATGATTTGGATAGTAAATATAATTTAAGCGAACAGGAAAAGGCAAAATTGGTTGAAGAGAGGGACAGATTAGAGAATGCAAGGCGTAGTATGGAGGAGAAGTTAAAGGGTTCCGGTGCGTCTGTCAGGATTAAGGATGGTATGATTTCAGTTATGCTGCCCTCGTCAATTTTATTTAATTCTGGCCATACAAAACTGAAAAAAACAGCAGAAGATAGTTTGACTAAAGTATGCAATGTGCTTAAAAAAGATTTTCCAAATGAGGCTATCAGGATTGAGGGGCATACTGATAGTGATCCCATTAAACGTACAAAAAACCTTTACGCGTCTAATTGGGAACTTTCTGCTTTAAGGGCGGCAGATGTACTTCATTTTCTTGAAGACAAGTGTCATCTGGACCCCAAAAAGTTATATATTGCCGGTTTCGGAGAATATCAGCCTATCGCAAGCAACAAAGATAAGAGTGGCAAAACGAAAAATCGACGTGTAGAAATTGTTGTTTTGACAGAGAAATGATAGCGATTATTGATTATGGAATGGGCAACCTAAGGAGTGTAGAAAAGGCATTCGAAAAAGTTGGCTTTGAATCAGTAGTAACGGATAAATCTGAGATAATAGAAAAAGCTGATAAGATTGTGTTGCCGGGTGTCGGCGCCTTTAAAGATGCGATGGATGGTCTGCAGGAAAGGAATTTAGTAGAACCGATAATAAATCACATAAAGAAACGTAATTTTTTTTTGGGGATTTGCCTCGGCCTTCAATTGCTTTTTACCAGGAGTTATGAGGACGGCAAACACGAAGGCCTGAACATAGTGTCTGGCGAGGTGGTAAGATTCAAACCTGACAGGCTGAATGTGAACAATACAGAGTGGCAGGGAGAGGCGGCAGAATCGTTTAAGACATTGCCTGGCGGAAGCAACCAGAAATTAAAAATACCTCATATGGGGTGGAACAGGATACGAGTAAAGAAAGAGGTGCCTATCTTAAAAGGCCTGCCGGATAATCCATATATGTATTTTGTACACTCCTATTATGTAGTTCCTGACCGACGTGATGTCGTAGCTACTGAAACTGAATACGGCGCCGCATTTGTATCAATGATATCGTTAGATAATGTCTTTGCAATGCAGTTTCATCCCGAGAAGAGTCAACATTATGGTTTGATGATTCTCAAAAACTTTGGTGAATTATAGACTCAGCTAACTTAGTTCGCTTCGCTCACGATTGGGCGGTTCTTTAGTGTCAATAAGTTACAGAGCTAAGCTCATCTTTGTAGAATTTCAGAGACGTAATTATGTTAGTTATGCCTGCAATAGATTTAAAAGACGGGAAATGCGTCAGGCTGTCTATGGGAAAGAAGGAACATGAGACAGTCTTTTCGGATAATCCTGTGCAAGTTGCTAAAGATTGGAAGACGCAAGGGGCGGAATATATCCATGTTGTTGATCTTGACGGGGCATTTGATGGTGAGCCTAAAAACATGCATATCATAAAGCAGATTAAAGAAAATGTGGACGTACACATACAGGTCGGAGGAGGTATCAGGCATAAGCAAGTCGTAGAAGAATTGATTGGTATGGGGATTGACAGGCTTGTTATAGGGACAAGGGCGCTTGACTCACAGGAGTGGCTCTTTGAACTGTGTTCTGAATTTCCTGGAAAAATAGCCGTCGGGATTGATGCGGAGAATGGTATGGTTGCCGTTAAAGGGTGGACATCTGTTTCAGACAGTACGGCTATAGACTTTGCAAGGGAAATAGAGAAGGCAAATCCTGTAGCCGTTATTTTTACGGATATAGCAAAAGATGGGATGCTGCAGGGGCCAGATTTTTCAAGTATTTTGAACTTTACAAAGAATGTTAATATGCCGGTTATAGCATCTGGAGGTGTTTCATCTATTGAAGATGTGAGAAAGTTAAGTCTTTTTCCTCTTGAAGGGATGATTATAGGTAAAGCGCTCTATACGGGTAATATCTTGTTATCGGAGGCAATAAATGTATGTAAACATCAAAAGCGGACAGGTTAGTTTCTGGAGTACATCGTCCCCGCCCGAACGCTTGGCGCCAGCCTCCTTCCGATCAGGCTGTACAAAACGTGTCAACCTATTTCAGGACGGGTCATCTAAAATTCGATATTCACCCTGAAAAAGTTAGAACAAATTGATTACCTCAACTTACTATGGATGCATACGATGGGACAATATGAAACGAAAGATATTAGAAACGTGGCATTTGTTGGACATGGTGCGTCGGGAAAGACTTCGCTGGTTGAAGGAATATTGTTTAAGTCAGGAGCTACAAAACGTTTAGGCCGTGTTGATGATGGCACTTCCATTTCAGATTTTGATGCTGAAGAAAAAGAAAGAAAAACAACTATTGATTCCTCAATCCTGCATTGCAATTGGCGGGGCAGAGAGATTAACATAATTGATACACCGGGATATCCTGACTTTATAGGCAATGCGATAGGCGCCTTAAGCGCTGTGGAAACTGCAATAGTGGCGATTGCGGCTACAAGTGGAATCCAGGTAAATACTCAAAAAATGTGGAATATTGCCCGGGATGCGGGGTTAGCTCGAATGATCGTAATCACAAAGATGGATGGTGAAAATATTGACTTCCTATCACTTCTGGATTCCATCCAGAATGCGTTTGGCCCTGAGTGTTTACCCCTGATGTTACCTGTAGGTCATGGGGCAGGGTTTAAGGGAGTGGTCGATATCTTAGACCTGCCTGATGAAGTACCGGGTGATGTGATTGGCGATGTTAACGGCAGCCGTGAGAAATTGATTGAAGCAATTGTTTCTGTGTGCGATGAACAACTGGAAAAGTATCTGGAAGGACGGGAAATAGAGATTGAAAAACTTAAGGGATGCTTCAGTACAGCTATTGCTTCAGGTGGTATTGTACCGATTTTATGCTGCGAAAATAAGGAGAGTATGGGTGTCGAAGAGATTGTGGATGTAATTGCAAGGTTTACTCCTTCACCTGAAAAAGGTTTGGCACGGATGTGCGTCAGTATAGAAGGGGAAGAAAAAGAGGTGGAGGTCTCAAAGAGCGCTTCTTTCAGCGCGCAGGTATTTAAAACAATTACGGACCCTTTTGTTGGCAAGCTGAGCTTTTTCAGGGTATTTTCGGGGATGTTGGAAGGACATCCGGAAATTTATAACGTTCGTGCAAAGAAGAATGAAAAGATTGGGCACATGTTTAAGACTTTCGGCAAGGAGCAGCAGGAAATAAAGGGGGCCATTCCAGGTGACATTGTTACAATTTCAAAAGTCGAAGATATATCTGTTTCAGATACATTATGCGATCCTCATGCGATTGTGAAATTCAGGGATATCAAGTTTCCGAATCCTATGGTGTCTCTGGCCATTAAGCCTAAGAGCCGCGGGGCAGAACAAAAGATAAGTGAGACGTTAAACAGGTTGGTAGCAGAAGACAGTACATTTAGAGTTTCAAGGGATGTGCAGACGCATGAACTGGTTATTACAGGAATAAGCAATTTGCATCTGGATGTAATATTGAGTAGATTAAAAAGCCGCTTCGATATAGATGTAGAGACCAGTCAGCCAAAGATTCCCTACAAAGAAACGATTACGTCAACTGCAAGTTCACAATATAAACATAAAAAGCAAACCGGAGGAAGGGGACAGTATGGAGAGGTTTATTTACGTATAGAACCATTAGAGAGGGGTGGGGGCTTTGAATTTGTGAGTGAAATAGTTGGGGGCTCAATTCCCTCTCAATATGTTCCGGCAGTAGAAAAGGGCTTAAGAGAGATAATAGCAAAAGGGGTTTTAAGCAATATCCCGATAGTGGACGTTAAAGTCGCATTATACGATGGTTCTTTTCATAATGTTGATTCTTCGGAAGCTGCGTTTAAGATAGCAGCATCGAAGGCATTTAATCTGGCATTTAAAGACGCAAAGCCGGTTTTACTGGAACCTGTAGTTAACATAGAGGTAACCATCCCTTCTGAGTTTATGGGTGAAATAACAGGTAACCTTTCCTCAAGGAGAGGGCGTGTACAGGGCGTGGATTCGTATGGAGACCTCCAGGTTGTACAGGCTAGTATTCCCATGGATGAGGTTAAAAATTACGAAACAGAACTGAAGTCAATGACAAGTGGCAGAGGCTCATATACGATGGAGCTTTCACATTATGATATAGTTCCATCACATCTTACCCAGGCAATTATAGTTCAGGCAAAGAAGGGTGCTGAAAATGTAGATTAGTTTCTTGATCCTTTTTGTAGTATTTTCATAGCATTTTCAGCCCAAACTTGTTTGATTTAAGCAAAGTGAATGTCAGGATTGCTATAAGATGTAGTCCTGCAACAGTAAAATAATGAAGTAAAAAGATAAAAAAAAGACTTGACATCAAATGATTGTTTTATATATTATCTCCAAAAGTCTTTGTATGTGACTTGTCCTGATTTTCTTTACAGTGGTGGGGAGGGAATTAGGCTGTTTTAGTTTTTTGCTTTTCTATAAATAAGGATGCAAATCCTCTCCAAAACTTTTTCATATCAAATTCACTCGTCGGCGATTAGATTGAAGGCCTTGGCTTTCTAAAAAAGAGTTATTATATATGATGACGCTCTTTGTGAAGACAGGCTGTTTGCCTTATAAAATTTTGAATTAATAGTCGAGTTTTAATTATGGCACACGTGTATTTTACATTTCAAATATTATCTTTTTGTAACTTTTATACCATAACCGTGAAAGGAGGAGGGAAAGGACGCACAAACTTTAGTGAAAAGTAGATGTTTCAGTAAGTATGTTGAATAAGAAATTTTCAGGATAGTTGATTCAGTAGTTGCTTCTAATGAAGTGTGCGTGTAATTTTGTTTATGCTGAAGAAGAACAAAAACAAGAG
>CAKKPF010000135.1 GCA_919901575.1 Candidatus Brocadiaceae bacterium | reverse complement strand
TAACCAAACCTTTTTCTTCATTCTTCACCTCCAAATTGTAAAAATAAATATTAAAATTAAAAACTAGGAACATGCGGACATGTGCCTGATTTTGTGCAAACCGCTTCTAACGGCTTACCGCAATCCTCACATTTACCAGGGGATACCAATGTCGGAATGTATTCTACTCTCTCATCAAGTTGATGCCCTGCGCCTGGATGGTCATGATCCTTATTACACGCCGCACATCTGAACACTACCTTAGACCATATCTTTTTGCTGGTGATATCATCCATGCAGACTTCGCAAATACCTGGATGAGGTATACACTTCTCATAGGCTTCGCAATCATTATTAATGCAACTGTACATAATCCTCTGACATCCCCATCCCTCTGATAGATCTTGGTGTACCTTTGCGTCTGTATATTCCCCACTCCCCGCTTTATATTTCTTATAATCCCAGATATAATCAGCGGTGTCACAATCCTTAAACTCTCTTATTTCCTTACAAGCTTCACACCAGAAGTGCAACTGAATCTTCTTCTTTGGACAATTTCTATCTTCTCCCACAACGGCGTAGTTAGCATAGTCTGTAAAGAAAAATACTATGCAGAAAAAGGTACAGACATACAAAACTTTGCCAACAAATCTCCTTGTAGTACTCAATTTTCCACTCCGCCCCAAAACATAAAATTATAAAATTGTAACGTCATTAAAAATCTGGAGTATGTGGGCATGTTCCAGACATTTTACAAACGGTGTCAAGCGGTTTTCCACAATCCTTACAATTACCAAAACTTATTAAATGCTCCGCATATTCCTTCTTACGATCAACCTCATGCCCTGCTCCCGGTTCATCAGACACCTTTCCGCAGCCGGTGCATTTAAAATCAAGCTTTGCTCTGCTTTTTCTGGGTGCCAGGTCATCACCACAAGTTTTGCATGAACCTGCATTATATGGCAAACATACCTTAGACCCTTCACAAAAAATACCATTCGGATTTGAGGACCATTTTTTTCCATCACGTATGCAGTAATACTCAGTCCTCAAACATGCCCAAGACGGTACCATCTTATGCGTGGCAATTTCTTCACCAGCTTTGTGCTCCTTGGTATTCCAGATGTATTTCAAGTTACCACATTCATTCCACGTGAAAATCTCCTCACACACCGTACACCAATACAATTTTTCATTCTCTTTCTTCGGACAAGGATCTCCATTTGCCACTCCAGCAAAATTCAGTTGACTACCAACAAACGCAATTATGCACAAAAAGGCACCAAAATATAAAGCCTTACCAATGGATGCTCTCATTGTATTCAACTCTTCACCCCCTTTCACTACCTTAATAAAAATATAACACGTAATTACGTAAGTTTGAGCATATTACGTGCCAAAATGCTATATACCATTATGTTTGACATAAGCCTTTTAACACTAAAGCATTGACACGCCGCTTTCGAAAGCAATTTTCCAACTGCGCTTGAAAACTGGCTCAGAAAAACCAAAACGGCTATTTCAATCGCCAGTAATTTATCAAAAACAATATAAAAAGTCAACTCTTAATGTTATATTTGATAAATTAGTTATTGTCGTATTTTTTCCAACCTATACCTAAAGGTTCCCCTGCTGAGTCCAAGTAACTTAGCAGCCTTGGTTTTATTGTTTTTGCTTTTTTTCAGCGCCTGCAAAACCAGGTGCTTTTCCAATTCATCTATCGAGATTCCCTCCGGAGGCAAATTAAAATCTACCATTTTTAACACATTATCTTTACCATTCTCACAACCTGACATAGAATCTTTAACTAAAGCCACAGGCAGATGTTCTTCTGTTATCAAGTCTCCTTTACACAGTATTACGGCTCTTTCCAGACAATTCTTTAGCTCTCTTACATTTCCCTCCCACTTGCTTGAGACAAGAATCTTTTCTACATTTTTTGACAGTTTCAATGGAAATTTGCCCATTTTAGCAGAAAATTGTCCGACGAAATCCCTTGTTAATGGTAAAATGTCCTCTGGCCTTGACCTGAGCGGAGGTATATTTATAGGAAACACATTTATGCGATAGTACAAATCCTCCCTGAATTGACCTTTTTTAACATACTCTTCAAGATTCTTATTACTGGCACATATTATTCTTACATCAACTTTTACAGATTCCACCCCTCCAAGTCGCTCCAATTCCCTTTCTTCAACAACCCTCATCACTTTGGCCTGAACAGAGGGATTCATTTCCGATATCTCATCGAGAAACAGAGTGCCTCCGTTTGCCAATTCAAAACGACCTTTTTTGCATTTCTCTGCTCCTGTAAAAGCACCCTTTTCATAGCCGAATAGCTCGCTCTCCAACAAATTCTCCGGCAATGCAGCACAGTTAATCGCAATCAACGGACCACTTTTCCTTAAGCTATTAAAGTGAATGGCCCTTGCCACAAGCTCTTTCCCTGTACCGCTTTCTCCATAGACAAATACAGTCGAATCAGTTCTGGAAACATCCCCGGCTAACAGAAGTACTTCTAATATTTTAGGTGAATTACCGATGATATTTCCAAAATTATAATGAGACTCTAACTCCTTCCGAAGATACCTGTTTTCCATTGTCAAAGATCTCATTTTCAGGGCTTTTTCCACTGCGACAGAAAGCGTACCATCTTCAAATGGTTTTGTAATGTAATCTAACGCGCCTTCCTTCATCGATTCCACTGCTGTTTCAATGGAATCATCTCCAGTCACAACTATAACCGGCAGCTCTGGGTCCATTGATTTAATCTGCTTTAAAAATTCCAATCTGCCCATTCTGGGCACTCTCAGGTCAGTAATGATTAAATGAAGCCTTTCATGCTCAACGAAATCAACTATCGAAGTTACGTCCTGAGCCTTGACAACTTCGATATTTTCCATCTCATCTAAAATTATTCTAATATTACGTATTATACGTTCTTCATCATCAGTTACCAGCACTCTACTAACCATAAAAATACCTTTAAAAATTGGAATAACGATTTTTAACTTATCAGAAAGCAAAAACACTAAAAATATCAAAGTTAATATTTTTAGTTAAATCTGCTAAAACGAATATAATAGAACAAATTAATGACGATAGCATGAAACCGACCATAAGCAAACCAACTGCAAGAAGTGGAAGTCCCATCATCTTAGACACAAACTTGGCCTTGCGAGACGCCGGTTGAACTTTAAGCTCCTCCAATTGCCCCTCTTCTTTCAACCTCTCATAATAAGCACCTCTCTCGTGTTTCATGTGACCTTCGTCAATCCTTCCAGTAAACATTGCCTCATCAACAGGTATATTCTCAGGCAACAGGTGAGTGTGTAAGAAATGAATAGAAAAGATAAAACCTGCCGCCAGCAAGGCTTCGTACCTGTGAGCAACCAGCGCTATACTCGGCAAATCTATAAAAGTTGCAACATAAGCAGGTATCAGACTCGCAGATTGCACTGGAAACCAAAGGATAAAACCTGTAACACCCATAACCATGGTGCCCCACATAAGCGAAAGATATTCAAACTTTTCCCAATAGATATATCTATCAAACTGTGGCCTTTTCCCCAATCTGAAAAACCACAAGACATCTCCCAGAATATTTAATATATCCTTTGGCTGAATCAATAAAGATTCAGGCCCCCAGAAAATATTTCTATTCTTTCTTACAAGGGTTTCAAATGTTAGAAACGCAAAGTGCAGAAAGGCCGCAAGAAAAGTAATAAGAGCACAAATCCTATGAATGTTACCAGCTGTAGGATAACCCCCCATAAGATTATACAGAAAACGAGCCCATGCGTATTCTTTAAAAACCAGCGGCA
>CAKKPF010000134.1 GCA_919901575.1 Candidatus Brocadiaceae bacterium | reverse complement strand
TTAAATCCAGTTCATTTTCTGTCTCTACCAGGAATGTAGGCGTACCTCTATCTGCAGAAATTTGAACCAATCTATTTGTATTTGCGCTTCCTCTGCCGCCAACAACAATCAATGCATCCACTTCCTCGCTCAGACTTATTACTTCCTCCTGCCGCCTTGATGTAGAACTGCAAATCGTCTCAAATACCTTGTGATTTCCATATCTCTGCTTAAGTTTTTCTACTGTTAATGCATAAGTGCTCATATCCTGTGTCGTCTGGGCAACAACACAAATCTTCTCCATCTCAGGCAAGCCGGACACGTCCTCCGGAGAAGAGATTACATAGCCATTGCCTTCGGTATATCCAAGTAATCCTACCACTTCGGCATGTCCTTCATCACCTACTATAATGGTAGAATATCCTTCCTTAGCATGTCCCTCAATAATTAACTGTACCCGTTTTACGCGGGGACATGTTGCATCACAGATTTCTGCGCCAGATGCTTCAAGCTCCTGTCTTCTCTTGGGTGTAATACCATGAGCCCTTATAACTACCGTGCTTTTGGCCAGGTCAGTGTCTTTCTTGAGAGCGCTTATCCCTTTCTTCTCCAGCTTTTCAAGTACTTGAGGGTTATGTATCAATGGCCCTTCTGTATAGACAGCGCCATCGTCCCTCTCCCTTCTAATGGCAGCATCCAGTACGTTGTCCATGGCCTTGCGTACACCCATGCAAAAGCCTGCTGTTTTCGCAACTATAACCCGCATTTCTAATCCTTTTTACACTTACATAAGTTGAGCGATTTATGCCCGTTCACACTGAACTATATGTTCTGATAATTCAGCTTAGGACTTAATCAAAAATGTTATGTAACTAATACTATCAACATACAATTTTCTTGTCAAAGAAATTCAGATTTGATAGAATTTCACCAACGGGAAATGTTCACTAAGGAGTGATGCGTAATATTTTATGTAAAGGAAAACACATTATATCTATTAATGGTGAATTGAAGTGAATATGAGAAAGGTTGCTATTTTTGATATAGACGGAACGTTGATTAATGTTTCTTCTGAAAGACGATTTTTCAAATATCTGATATCAGAAAAGATTGTTACCACAAAAGACATTTTGCGAGTTGTTAAAGTATCATTATATAGAATATTAAACCTGAAAAACTTACAAGTAAGAAAGAATAAACATTACCTTAAAGGGAAAGAAGTAGGCGTCATTGTTGAAGCCGCAAAAACCTTTTTTAATGAAAGATTATCACCGCTAATTTCAACTAAAGCATTAGAAGAGATTAAGGGTTTAAAAGAAAAAGGTTATATGATAATATTATTGTCCGGTACACTTATTCCATTTGTTGAATGTTTTAAAGATTATTGTAATGCGGATATGGGTATTGGTACTCACCTGGAGAGTGAGGATGGTATCTTAACTGGTGAAATGAATGGAACTTATGCATACAACAATGGCAAAGCCGATATTGTTAAGAAATTGGCAAAGGAATATAATATAGACTTGAATAATTCATACTCTTATGCTAATCAATATATTGATGTTAAGTTTATGCGGCTTACGGGTTTCCCTGTAGCCGTAAATGCCAGTCCAATGCTTCGTTTATATGCCAGAAAAAATAACTGGTGTATGGCAACATTTTAGAATCTTTTTCGTCTAAACCGGTTATTTCACGTAAAAATATAAGGAACGCCTAAAATGGACTTTTATGAAGTAATAAACAAGAGGAGAAGCATAAGAGCATATAAAAAAGATCCGGTAGAAGACGACAAACTTAGTCGAATCCTGAATGCAGCACGGCTTGCACCGTCCGCCGCAAATAGACAACCATTGTCTCTTTTCGTAGTCAAAGATGAAAAAATTAAACAAAAGTTAAAAGACGCCTATTCACAGGAATGGTTTTTTACAGCGCCAGTTGTTATATGTGCATGTGCATTGCCTGATAAGGCCTGGAAAAGAAACGATGGGAAGACATACGTTGATGTTGATGTGGCAATAGCAATGGATCATTTAATACTTGCTGCTTCTGCCGAAGGGCTTGGCACTTGTTGGATAGCGGCTTTTAAACCGGAAGTAGTAAGGGAAGTATTAAACATACCTGACAATATGGAACCCCTGATCTTAACACCCCTGGGTTATCCGGAGACCATTCCCGAACCAACTTTTCGAAAACCACTTGATGAAATGGTAAGAGAAATCACGTGAACGCACTACCATTTTCCACGACAGGTACAGTTCCACACATCAGTGGGAAAAGGTGGAAATCTCCAGGCGTCAGTATATCCTCAATTGCAAGAGATTCAAAAAACCAGAATATTTAGGGGAACAAATCTGGATTTCCTGTGAAAGCAGGGCTATACCTCCCTTTCGGCCCGCGCGGTCCAGCATTCTGGCGGGGACGCGGAGGATTCCAGAATAGCTGTTAGCCGATGTTTCGGTGAGTCCTCACACCGAAACATCAGGCATCAGGATTAAACAGCTTAGTAATTTAGCTAGTCTTGATTTAATAAGGTATAAAAAATGGCAACAGTTGCAATTTCACGCTGTGATGATTATGAATTAGAAAAGGTCAGCGCTGCTACTAAAAGATGCCTGAGCCTGATAGGTAATATTGAAACCCTTGTACAACCAGGAATGAAGGTGCTGTTGAAACTGAACCTTCTTTCGGCCTCATTAGGACCGGAAAGGGCGGTTAATACACACCCCGCCGTTATCAGGGCGCTTGTTGACATATTTATGGAAGATTATGGGTGCGAGGTTTACATCGGAGATTCTTGCGGAAGCCTCAGAACCGGTTCAACAGATAAGGCCTTCAGGGTTACACAAATAGACAAGATAGCAGAAGACACTGGAGCCATAATCGTAAACTTCGACAAAGATGAAGCTATTGACGTAACAAATAACAATGGCGCAATCTTAAAAAACTTTAAGATTGCAAAGACTGTTAAGTCAGTAGACATCGTAGTGTCTGTGCCAAAACTGAAGACACACGGATTAACAAGATACACTGGGGCAATTAAGAATATGTTTGGCTCCATACCAGCAAATGGTAAGAAGAATGTGCATCTGCTGGCGCCAAAGAACAGATCAATGGCGCAGGCATTAGTTGATGTGTACGAGATGGTGCAGCCGCACATCACTATAATGGACGCTGTTATTGGAATGGAAGGTAACGGCCCTAATGCCGGAGACCCAAGAAAGGTAGGATTAATTATTGCCGGTAAAGATGGCGTTGCGTTAGACGCTGTGGCCAGTACAATCATCGGCTTTGATCCTATGAAAGTACCCATAATCAAGTACGCTTATGAAAGAAAGCTGGGCACTGCAGACATGAATAAGATTAATGTAGTGGGTGAGGACATCAGCAAGGTAACAGTCGCTGATTTTAAGAAACCTTCCAGTTCTGCACAGGATTTTGCATCCAACTATATCCCAAATTTCCTGCTTGCGAAAATGTTTGACAATAGCTGCACCTCTGTATCCTCCGTATACGAGCCGAATTGTACAAGATGTTATGAATGTATTAGAAATTGTCCGGCTAAAGCGATGTCAGCGCCGGATGGTAAGGTAATAGTCGATGAAGACAAATGTATTGGTTGCTTTTGCTGTGACGAGGTGTGCAATTACAAGGCGATAGTGATGAAGCGTACATTTCTCGGCAGGGCTTTCCTGAAGATGGCCGTACTTCTGGGCGTAGAAAGATTGCAGTAGAAGCGTGTGTTATTGTAAACGCTGAAAGAAAATTGTCATTACCAAAGTAACAAATTCAAGTATTTTGTACCTTGATAATAATTAAACAGAAGCATGACTATTTCTTTGCAACATCAATTATCACCGAAGCAGAGGATAATTGATTTTCCTCTTTAATCTTCATGGCGATTTCTTCTCTGTTTATAGTTATATTCTTTGGAGCATCAATCCCCAGTTTGATTTGCTGCTTATTTATATCTACGACAGTTATCTTTATATTGTTATCAATTATGATGCTCTCACCTAATCTTCTTGTTAGTATAAGCATTTCTCACATTCCTCTTTAATATTTTGCAATCTAAATACTAGGTACAGGAGTTTCAATCTTTTGTGATTTCCCTCTTTCTAGAGGGGAGATTAAAAGTCGCTTGCCGTGGCGAGTCTAACCTAACCGTAGTTTATAAATAATATTCTTTAAGTCAAGACGTTTTACACTGAATTTGGAAAACAAAGAATAAAAAAAAGCATAGCGGTGCCGGTAAAAGCTAAACTCTATATTTGTTAACTATGTTGGTTGCCGAAGTTGCCGAATCTTTTGTCAGAAAAAGTATATATACCAAAAACTTTACATACTCGTAAATATTTCATCTATCCCGCCTGTACCTATTCGGGCAGGTCTGCAATAATAAATCAACTCACTAACGTTTGTGTATTCAATTACTTATGTGTCAGACATCCATATTTTCATGCTATTCCGGTTAGAATTTTATGTTATGTCTGCTAAAGATATGCGTCTTAATTTAAGAAACTTTTCATAAAAGCCCTTGACAGGGATAGGTCTTTTTGTTATTATCTTTATATAAAGTGACCCCTGAAGAGTCCAGTTTGTGTGGACAGACAGGGGTTTTTTTAATGGGGTTTTATTAGAGCTAAGAAAATTTAATGAGGTGAGGCGATTAAAATGTGGAAATTAAGAAGGACTATTATAAGCGGTATTGTGACGATGGCTTATGCCATGCAGGTACCGCTTATTCGCTTTTTAAGGAAGGGATACCGGCAACTAAGGCCATTAGTTGATTACGGCATATCAAGCATCGGTTTATTGATTACCTTGCCGGTATTGATTGTAATTGGAATGGTAATCAAGATAACCTCGTCCGGGCCG
>CAKKPF010000133.1:1635-6473 GCA_919901575.1 Candidatus Brocadiaceae bacterium | reverse complement strand
CACCTGTAACGACACTAATCCTAAGCTCTCCCTTCTCATCTTCTTTACCAAGCCGGTCAAGCCATCCCGTAAAAATATCTCTAGCTCCCTCCTCGTTCTTAAATATCAACCCTATGCGTGGAGGAAACTGCCCTTCAGGGTAGGTTAGAAAACCAGAACCAACCCACTGCGCTTTATCCCAGGCAGGCATATCGATTAGCGATAGAATTTTTCTTTCCTTATGCTTTAAGCTTTCTGTATTTACTATATGTTCTGGGACATCACCCTTCCCTGGTTTCAGTGGTTCTTTTGGCTTTCTCTTTTTCCCCTTTGGTTTCCACTGGCTTGTTCGTACAAGTTGGTACGCGTCCTTCTCAATTAACTCAGATACTTTAGATAGATTAACCCAGTCGTGACTGCCAAAAACATTCTGGCTTAACGTCATCACGTCAGAGAATGTCAAGCATCTGCTAAAAACATTCTCTTCTTCAGCAAGCCGCCCAATATAATCTTCCTTATCATCGAACACCGTAATCTTTGAAACAAGGTAAGCAATAAAGTTCGTAACAGTATCTCTAAATTTACTAATCGCATCAGCGGAAGTAAGCGCAAAATTTTCTTTGTGAATAACTTCTAACTCACAAATCTCGCTATCCCTGATCAGTTTTATTCCAAACTCTTCCTTTAGATCCTTGTCTACCTTAATTACCACTATTGCAACCTGTTTACAGGGTATGATGCCACCAGTTAGACTTGTTGCTAGAAATGCCTCTAAAGCTCCCAAAAGTGATTCTGCTATCAAAATAGATGTTTGGTTTGAGTCCACATGAGCTACTAAGTCCATTCCCAATACATTGCTCTTTAGCATTATGGTGTCGCCCAAGCATAGTTCTGGCGAGGAAGGTAAATCATCATTTGCTGGCTGTGCGCAGAGAAGTTCATAAAATTCTTCAATTTTCTCGGTGCTCTCTTCATTGCCAAACCAAACACCTTCTCTCAGTTTATCTATGTGTCCAAATGCAAATAGGAGTGCCCCTTCAGAACAGACTAGATTTAACTGCTCTAAAAGGTGAGGTATTTTCTTAATTGCCTCTAGTTGCTCAAGATTTGAGCGCAAGAGTACCATTGAGAATAGAGCATCGATATACTGAAGAAAGTCCCAATACATTTCTTGGCCCTCTGCATCAAGTTGTAAATGATCTGCAATGAAGTTCATGAGCGATAAGCTAAAGAATATATGAGGGACTCGCCCTAATTCAACCTCAATCAAGGCAAGTTCCCTTGCTGCAAGGAGTGCCAGACCGTACATAAAGCCAGAACTATCATGCTTTTTCATGCAAATTGACAAAGCTGCAAGTAAATTTGACCTGGCGGCCCAATATAAACCAGCAGCCCTATAAGTACCGCCGCAAGCAACTAGGCTTTTAACTAACTCACTTTGATACTCATCCTTTATGAGTTTTTCTTGTGCCCGCCCAAAGAACCTGATCGCGTCATAAATCTTTCCAGCCCTAAACTTTTGAATACCTCTGTTTGTTATCGCTGATCCAGCTTCACCTTCGCTGGTTCTTTCTTCTTGAATTGTTACAACTGTATCAAAGAGCTTTTCATATGCATCATTATCTGCAAAGAGGTCGCCTATCTCAAAGACAATCCTTTTGAATGTATCAAAGGGATACTGTCCAAGCCTTCGCGAACTTTGAAATATCGTAGTTAGTTCATCAAAAATGGAATTCATACTTGATGAGTCCGCATCATTGGCGTGCAGCCAGGCAAGTCTATGAATGCAAAGCATTGTCTGGGCATGCATTGAATTATTCGGTCGGGTATTATCACTTGATAATTCCTCCAATTTCTTCCTTAATGCCTCCCCTCTTTCATCGAGGTTAGAATCTTTCTTTGAAATATGTCCAAACCTGGTAGCTCCTAGAATAACGTTCCAGAGATTGTAAACCAATCCTACGTCATCTACATGCTGACTTGAGAGGCCAAGCTCTTCTACTTTATCGTAAAGACGAGATAATTCTGAGATATCATCATAGACAAAGCATGATGCCCAAGCGTGACGATAGACAATTCTCAGAATTTGTCTCCTATTGCCAACTTTTTCTGCAACACGAAGGGCTGCTGAAAACCGTCCTTCAACCTCATGTCGGTGACGCTCCAGCTCGCTTGCGAGTATTGCCGATCTAAGATAATCTTCAGCAAGCTGAAAGGCAATTCCGACATAGCGATCAGAATCATTTATTTCTACATCCAGCTCTTTTAATTCAATCTCTCTCTGGGCGTCAAGTGGTCCAATATGTTTGCGAGGTTTTAGTTGCAGACCCTCAATAGACAATGTTTGGGCTGCAAGCTCTAGGCGACCATGATTTATAACTCGATCTACAATCCAACTCCGATCAAGAATCCGAACATCTATACCAAAATCTTTCTTTAGCTTGTCTTCCACTTCCGCTCTTGCCTTATCCCTAACGAACTGATTGGTGATGAAGTAGATTAATGAGTAACCGCGGTCCGTCTCAGCGATCTTATTTACATCACTTTTGACCTTCCCTCTCCAGTCCTTCTTGGCACTAAAGGCAAATGCCCAGCGTTCCTTCGCGCCAGCATCTCCTTGATACCACCGTAATGAAATTTCTTCGGCAACCGGATAGGTCTCAGAGTCTACCTTACTGTCTCCTCCCCCTGTCGGACCAGTATGTGGTAGCAGGTTGGGACAGAGTTCTTTCTCTGCTAATCGTCTTGCGAAATGCTCAAATTCATTTTCCTGGCTTCGATTTGTCAGTGTTTCCAGGTGGTATTCCAATATGTTCTGCGTAATCTGTGGCTCTTCCGTAATTATGGAATCCGAATAATTCTCCGGTCTTCTCTTACGAAGATAATCAGAAGGCTTATAAGCCTGTTTTATTGGTTCCGATTTCGTCATATAACCACTCTGGTTTTCGAGAACGTCCGCTTCTGGCTGATAACTGTCATTCGCACTGGCTGTTATCTACTGTATGCAACGGAAGTGCATGATGAGTGTCTATTGAAATGTAACAAGATATTATATAGTTAAGAGCAAATCCATTAAAGAGTCGAAAAGCCAGCTTGATCTTTAAATTAAACTTTTGTAAGCGCTCATGAACTGCTGCGTAATCTTTCCCGGTATGGTATTTCCAATCTTGCAATCTTCAATCCTATCACATTTTATAACATCGTCTCTGGTCAAGTACCTGAGAAATATATTTGTATCTATAAACTTTTTGTGTCATGATCTATTTACCTGTTGCTGCTTTCTTCGCAATTCTTTTTTTGACCACTTCTCTGACCTTAAGAAAATTTACAGGCTTTTCCTTATCGGGTATCCTAATTGAACCCCCAATATCGAGGGTATTTCCCCTTAGAGGTCTGATAACAGCATGATCACCCTCGGCAACTATTATAACCTTTTCAGATGGTTTAAGGTTTAAGGCGTTTCTCACCTCTTTTGGTATAGTCATCTGTCCCTTTGATGTTAGAGTTGAAACCGGCATATTATCCTCCTTTTTATGTAATCTCACACATTGTAGAATATTTCTTACATTTGTACAAGTTTACTCCATTTAAGCTTTTTCTATTGATCTGAAATAATTTCTGCCAAGCATAAAATAGACGGTCAACGATTTCTTTCAGATCGAAACAGACGCTTGTCAGCTATGTAACTTTCAACTTGAAAAATGGTAACGTGTTTCATGTCCGGATGTGAAGGGTTTATAAGAATGTTAAATTCGTGTTCAACAACCACAGAAGGAACACGAAGTGAGAGAGATTCATTGCTTCTTGCCCAGTTCGTCCCTAGTTCGGCTAATCTTGAAGGGGCCGGATATTCCCGCCAGTTTCGAGGTAAATCAGATACTGGAATTTCTTTTGGAGTTATTTCGTTGAGTATTTGAAGAGTTATCAAACTAATGTTGGTTGGAACAATTGATAAAGGCACATGCACCAGATATTCGACAGTAGCTAAAGATATGCTTTCTGAGGTGTAAATAATGCTTGAGCCTTTAAGATTCCACCTTCCTCCATATATTCTCGCACCGGTTCCGGATATATCATTGATGTACGGAGTTCTGGCTATTCGATAAACCTTCATTAAGAGAACACACCATGCTCTATTCGGCCAAGCTCATCTAATACCATATCAACTCCAAATTTAGAGTTTAGTAAGCTCATAGGTGTTTTTTTATCTAAAGCCTTATTGGGATGGTTCATCCATGTGAGGAATTTATCTCTGCCTTCAAATACCTCAGAACCTTTGGCTGCAACTTCAGCAATTTGCAGTATTTGTTCAGATACAACGCGATTAAAATGCTTTTTTGATGTGTATCTTTGTATTGTTCGCTCCGTTACCGGAAGAAGTTGAGCCATTTGGTTCATTGAGAAAGACAGATATTTTGCCAGGTGTAAAAGTGCATCTTTAGTAACACCTTTATTGCTCAGTTTAACCAGGTCCATTTGGCTCTGGATGCTCTTTTGCAGGACTTTTTTGCCTCCCAGAATTTTTGCAAGTGCGGATAGTTCCATTTTTACACCTCCATTAATATAGTACGACATTTTTCCGGAATATAACGTCAAATATCATTATTGTCAAGCGATTTCAATTTATTCCTGGTAAATGGAAAAATATTTGTTGACCAGGGGGAGAAAATATGTTTGTATTTGTATTACCGAACTTGAAGTATGTAGCAAGAGCCGCGAGTTTCACTAAATTTTCAGAAACAATGTGGCGGTCTGGTACGGAGACCGGACTCTATAAAATAGAAACTTTAATAACAAAGATTAGTTGATTTTTGTTTCTACTTATAAACTTATGGATGAGGAGGCTACAAAAGTGATAA
>CAKKPF010000133.1:0-1535 GCA_919901575.1 Candidatus Brocadiaceae bacterium | reverse complement strand
CCTGTGACAAAGAATGGATTGACCGCAACATTGACAGCTAACGACGGCGTCTTAAATCAAACCTCCGGTGGATTCGGCATTAACGCTTCGGGAGGGTCAGACGTCACCCATCTAATTGATAATGGTTCAGGTATTACTGAATTCGTGACCATCATGTTTGATCAACTTGTCACGTTCGATCAACTGGCACTGTCATCCTTCACCAGTACAGAAGTAGCAAGCCTGACCATTGCCGGCGGTTCACCAATCTTCCTGGTTGGCACCGGCCCTTCTATAGACATATATAACTTCTCAACAAACAACACCGTCCCAATCGGACAGTCTGTCATGTTAGCTTATAGCATTGGCAACGGATTCAGCTTAGATGAATTCACAGTGACGCTCTCCGAATCTACCGCAATCCCGGAACCCGCAACCTTTGTCCTATTAGGAATTGGTCTGGCTGGATTGGGTACAGGATATATCAGGAGACGCAGGCCGTTCAGGCATGTAGGCACGGAAGAAAGACTTACACCCTTCTGATCCAGGGCTTCGAGGGGTTCGCCTAACAAAAGCACGCCGGATCCAACATTAGAACACGCATCAGTCTCACTCGCTTGGGTAAGCGCCTGATTTAGTGTCTGTCCTGCTACTATCAATTTACAACACAATGTGTTGTAATTCCAATCTAATCCTGAAGCTTCCTGTGATTACACCAGACTAGTAGAGTGATTCCAAAATAATGATGTAATAACACGAAGAGGGTAGCCGCAGGCTTTAGCCTGCGCACATTACGCAACCTGAAGGTTACGGCTACTACCAATCGATGCTATGTTAATTAAGAATTGTTATACTAGATTTTGACTATAGAATGAAAAGGTAATGGAATTGTAGCGGCAGAAGTTCAAGATACAATTTCTGTTTAGGACGTATTATTGGTTTTCCAGCAAATCGATTCAGGACTTTGAAGAATGCTACAGATGAACAATTAAAAGAGGTAACGCTTCGTTTAGATGGCTATGCTTTGCGATGGGAATCTTTGAACGAAGGCATTACAGTTCCTGGCATTGTCGCTGAAAATTTCCAATTACCATTATAAGAATGATACGTTATTTTTTCCTGAACCCTAAGTCAATTAAATAGGCATGGTGTCCCCAGATCTTCTGTCATTTTTCCTCTTGATTATAGATCCTAACTTCATTATCATAACCCTCAGTATTTCCACAAGTTACTAAATTTTCATTCTATACAAACTTATACCATCAAGTGATGGATATGCTTTTCATAAACAAAACGATAAATAATTAAAAAGTAAAAGTATTTTTTTCACTCATTACTTCGTTATTTACTGTTTTCCAATTATGTGTCTCGTGTTATTAAGGAAAAGATGAAAAATAAGGAAACAATAATAAACCTTCTAAAGAATACCCCAGCGGCACTTACTTCTGCTGAACTCAGGACAAGGTTGCGTGCTAAATCACTAAAGTTACCAGAATATGAAGTGACAAGGGTGTTAAGGGTGCTCCAATCTGAAGAAATGGTTCGCTTGGAACGTG
>CAKKPF010000132.1 GCA_919901575.1 Candidatus Brocadiaceae bacterium | reverse complement strand
GAAACATCAAGGCACCATCCCTCTCCAGGTCATCTCTTCCCGGACTTCATTCAGCCTTTCACGTGAGGAATCAATTGTATATTTCTTTGTAATATCGGCTGCCTCAAATGCCGCCCAGCTTCCGACACCTCCTGCTACCGGCACGCCGGGACGAGTTGGGATATAAGTAATGGGGCTTGACACAATAGATTTTAATTTCCGGTATTCAGCCATCAACTGGTTATCTGAAAGATTGCTGACAGGTACTGCAGAGCAGCCAACCAGAAAAGAAAATACTGATATTAATATCATGATTTTTGCTTTTTTTGAATATCTCAGCATATTTACACCCCCTAATCTTTAACACCAGGCTATTCCTATCTTTGATCGGAATAGTCATAATATCGTTATTTTCTAAATATATCTATCTTTATCAGTGAAGATTCCTGTCTGCAGGCAGGCAAGTGCGGTCACTTAATATCTTTTCTTCAATTTTAGATTGAAAAATTAACTCAATTCTGTTAAATTTCTATACTATAAATCTTAGTTAATTTCAAGTAATTTACGCCCCCATCGTCTAGTCTGGCCCAGGATACATGGTTCTCAGCCATGAGACAGGGGTTCAAATCCCCTTGGGGGTACTTTACTTTCTTCCATCACATTTGTAACATGCTGCCGGAAAATCGGATTCTGACCTTTAGTCAGAAACCTGGATATTCCCACAAGCAGCCATATTTCCCCATTCTAAAACCTGAGATATGAATTTAATTCAGGACTCTGATAGCGGTATCCCCGACTGAGTCGTGCCGGTAAGTCGCTCCGGGGTACGCCTTTAAAGTCCTGTTCTCTGTAAAATTATGGCGTGAAAACCTGCCTGCATGAAATATATGCTATAACAATACTCAAATGATAAAAGACCCTGAAAAATATTTAAAAATAAGTGAAAGAGAGAGAAAGAGAGACTTAAAAAAGCTTACATATAAAGAAAGCGCCGCAATAACAGAGGCTATGATGTCGTCAAAGATATTGACTGAACTTAAATCCAGTAGTAAAAAGAAGCATCCTCGCGCATTATACCTGACACTAAGAAAGGACTCTCATTGACTAAACAAACACTTGATCAATTCTATGGCCAGGCTATAGAACTTCTTGACAAATTAAAATACCCCTACGTGATAATCGGCGGTCTTGCGGTCAGCTTGATCGGGGAACCAAGGATGACTCTCGACATTGACTTTATTCTTTCCATCCCGGAAAAGGACATTCATAACTTTTTAGAAACTGCCATAAAAAGAGGTTTTGGCCTAAATATGAAAAAAGAGTTGCAGATGATTAAACAAACAGGAACTTTCAGATTCTCCATGGGCATTTTCCATGCAGATGTCATACTGGCAAGTTCTGAATTTGAAAGCAGTGTATTCAAAAGGAGAAAAAAGATTAAACTGGCTGGCAAAAAGACATATTTCCCTTCACCTGAAGACTTGATAATACTCAAAATAGTGGTAGGCAGAGAAAAAGACATGCTGGATGCGAAATCAATACTTATTCGACATAAAAACAAACTTGATCGCAAATATATGGAGAAATGGGCGCAAAGAATATCAGATGAGGCACAAGATATGTCAGTATGGAATAGGCTATTAAGGCTTTCCACTGAAACGGATTCCTGATCACACTGTTCTGACAGCGAACCGAAGGTTACCAGGTTACACAACAATAAGAAGTGCATACGCGATTAGTGAAAGTAAATTCTGCAAACTACAACTTACTCTGAAATCCTGTCATCTTTAATAATTATGGCTGGAAAACTTGCATACGAAAGATATTATTGGTTTCATGGACAGATCAAGGGTAATAAGCGCCCCAACTCCAAACTTCTTGCCGATAAATTTGAGGTTTCCCAAAAGACCGCACAAAGAGACATAGAATTCATGAGGGACAGGATTGGCGCTCCACTTGAATATTCCCATGTTGATAGAGGCTATTATTATACCGATAAAGGCTATGAATTGCCTCCCATATGGCTGAGTGAAAGCGAGCTTGTAGCCTTCACCCTGGCCAAAAGACTGGCCGCAGCGATACCGGACAGAAATCTGAAGGATTCCTTAAGCACTTTTATAAGTAAATTTTCCTCGCGGGTTTCAGATAAAGTCGGATTTAATCTGGACGACATCCAGGACAAGATATCTCTGAAAAACATAGAATACTATACTGTCGATGAAAGCTTATTCAGGAAAGTTGTAAATGCCCTTTTCAGTGAAAAGTCTCTGGAGATACAATATTACTCACCACATAAAGACGAAAGGACTAAAAGAAAAATCTTTCCTCTTCACCTTCTCGACTATATGGGCAACTGGCATCTGGTATCATTCTGTACGTTAAGAAACGGACTCCGAAACTTCGCACTTTCAAGGATAGAAGAGTGTAACTATATTGATGAGAAAATATCCCTCCCAACCGACCTGCCGCCAATTAAACCCTACATACGTAAAACTTTTGGAATATTCCA